>NZ_AUMX01000002.1:0-218982 GCF_000430905.1 Methanocorpusculum bavaricum DSM 4179 | reverse complement strand
CCAACACCGCATACGTAATATCTGAATATTCCATTTCCATCGACCTACCCGGAAACATATGGGGGCCACGGAATATAGGATATCTCCACCGCGTCGGGTCACAAGGCAAAGCCTTGTTCGGCTGAGGTCGTCCGCTTCGCGTCCAACCCGCCTCCGCGCCGGAGTCGCCCTCCCGCACCCCATAATTAGAAAAATATGTGATACATTGAAGATTTATTCTGAAAAGTAAGTGATTCGCGAGAGAGTTTATCATGGCTTTTGAAAAATGCTTAGGGGCATTCATTATGTGGCATTTCCACTAACTGTCAAATTCAGGCAGTAGGGTTTGCCGAGCCAGTAGCCGAGCTCTGCCAGGCCATTCCCCCGGCAGAATACGCCGATGCTGCCGACTGCTGTATCGTCATCGGTTATCGCGAGACAGAGATTTTCCGCCGGATCCTGCTGATGGCAAAAAGCGATGAAAGCTTTCGCATCCTCAAGGCCGTACGGCGAAGGAAATCCTGCCCGCAGATTCTTCGCGATCAAAGGTTCGTTTGCAAAAAAAGCAAGGGAAGGGGCATCCCGCTCCTCCCAGGGTCGAAGGCCGATCTGCAAAGCTCTCACTCTATAATCTGGCTTTCAGCGAATCGGTCTTCCGTTGCAAGCAGGAACTCCGGCGACTGGGAGATCGCTCCCTTCGGGCAGATATCGATGCACTGACTGCAGAAAATACAGTTTCCGACATAAATTCTAACTCTCTTCTGGGCACGCGGCTTGTCCTCGGCATCCTTTGCGGGAGGGGCCGGGTACACGACATGTTCGATCGCATGCGCCGGACAGACCTTCATACACAGGCCGCAGCCGTTGCAGAGATTTCTGTCATAGAGCAGTTTGCCCCGCATCGCGGCCGGCGTCTCCACCGGCGGGATAAGCGCGGCCTTTCCCTCGCTCACCTGACCCAGAAATCCGGTGATGGTTTTTGGGAGACGAGCCGCCGGGAAGAGATTTGTGACCGGCTTTTTCACCGACTGGACGAGGATCTCTTTTAACATTGGGAACATCTCAGAGACCTCCCATCAGAAAAGCGTCCAGCATCAGAAGAATGATCGCCGCGATCCCGAGACCGCCGAAGATGAACCAGTAGACCTTCACGACCTGCGTGATACGGAATCGTGCCATCATCGTCCTGACCACCGTCACCGAAAAGATCGAGACGAGGACAACTTTCGCAAAGAAAAAGACGAGATCAACAACCGCGGCTCCGAAACCTGTAAGGCCGAGGGCCGGCGAAAGATTCCAGGGTAAGAGGATGATCACGCCGAACGCGATCATCGCGACCGTTTTCACTGCCTGTGCAAGGGAGAAGACCCCGAGGTTTCTGCCGGAATACTCGACGAGAATTCCTCCCGCAAGTTCCGTTTCCGCTTCGGGCGTATCGAACGGGACCTTCGAGAGCTCTCCGGGAGTGATCCAGGCAAACAGGATCAGAAGGATCAGAAGACCGATGATCCCGAGAGGTCCGACGACATCCCAGACGGATGTTTCCATCAAGGTCATAAAGGAGAACGGGTTCGCGATGTTTGCGGCCATCAGTCTCCAGGCGATGATGATCACGGATACCGCGAGCGGTAATTCGTAGGCGATCATCGAGACCATTTCACGCTGGGCGCCGACCGTTGCATACGGCGAGCCCGAGGCAAATCCTCCAATAACGAGGGCAAGCGAAGGAACGATCAGGAGATAGAGGACAAGGATCATGTCTCCCGCCTCTCCAAGGATCGGGGCAAGGCTTCCAAACGGCAGATACAGAAGTACTGCGATCGAGGAGGCGAGGGCGGCGACCGGCATCAGATTGAAAAGCCAGGGGATCGCGTTCGCCGGAACGATGCTCTGTTTGGCGAACAGTTTTTTCACATCGGTGAACGGCTGGGAAAGGGGCGGGCCCATGCGTGCCTGCATGTGGGCGGCGATCCGCCGGTCGATTCCCGCAAGGAACAGACCGGCGAATATCGCAATGATCGCGAGGACGACCGTTCCGCCGACGGCTGAGAGGATGATGTTCATTGCATCATCCTCCGGGACTTTTCATACGACATCTTTGCGAGCTGCTCTTTCGTAAAGATCTTCGTGGATCCGTTATCGGTGACGGCGACCCGGTCGGTGCACGACATGCACGGATCGACCGAGGCCACGATGACCGGGATGTCGGCGAGCTGGGCGCCTTTCAGAATGATCGGCCAGACATGCAGATTACTGTATGAGGAGGCTTTGACCTTCCAGGCAATTGGAGCTTCCGCTCCGTCCATCGCGACATAATGGACCGCTTCCCCTCTCGGGGCTTCGTGCCGTCCGACCGCTTCGCCCGATGCCTTTTTGCAGGTCGAGAGGATCTTTGCGACCTTCTCTTCCCAGATAACGGGGCCCTGCGGCATGTTGTCGAGACATGTCTCGATGATCTCTATCGACTGGGCGACCTCGAAGATGCGGACCACGATCCGGTCATACGTATCGCCGTTCACGTCGCTTCCGTAGATAGTGGGGATGACCGGCTTTATGTCCAGATCCCCGTATGCGCAGTATGGATAATCCACACGGAGATCGGCTGTCACACCGGATGCCCGCGAGGTCGGACCGACGGCGGAATATGCCATCGCGGTCTCAAATGAGAGAAGGCCTGTTCCGACACAGCGGGATTTGATCACCGCGTCTTCGAGGAAGAGCTTTTTGAGTTTTGCAAACAGGTCCTTGTAGGTGTTCAGACATTTGCGGATCTTTGCATGCTGATCCTCGGTGATGTCCCGGCGGGTCCCGCCGATCTGGATGATATCGTAGTTCACCCGGTTTCCGGTGATCAGTTCGATTGCGTCCATTGCCTCTTCGCGGACCCTCCACGCAAGATAGAACAGCGTGTCAAATCCTAGTTCGTGAGCGGCGACTCCTGCCCAAAGCAGGTGGGACTGGATACGCTCGAACTCGGCGATGATCGTTCTGACGTAATCGCCGCGTTCCGGGACCGTGATGTCGGCGATCTGTTCGACCGCTCTCGCAAAGGAAAGCGAGTGGGTCACGCCGCAGATACCGCAGATCCTGTCCGTGAGATGCACGATCTGGACAGGGTTTCTTGAAAGACCCATCCACTCGATGCCGCGGTGGGTCTGGCCCGGCGTGAAGTCGGCCGAGATGACCTCTTCGCCGACCACGGTCAGTTCGATGTGGACCGGCTCTTTTAAGGCCGGGTGGATCGGACCGACCGGCACGATGTAGGGTGCTTTTCCGGCCATTTACTCATCCTCCAGAGGTGCCGGCGGCCGGTTTTCCGGTCTTCCGCATGCCCAGAGATCTTTGATCATCGAGTCGGGGATCCTCTTCTCGTCTTTTCTCAGAGGATAGACATCTTTGGGGAAGTCCTGCGGCAGGAAGAATCTGTGTTTTGCTTCCGGCAGTCCGTCGACGATGATGCCGAGGTACTCCCGCTTCTCCTGTTCGGTGAAGGCCGCGCCTTCCATCAGATCGGTGATCGTCGGGATATGCGGATCAGCTTTCGGGAGATCAAAAGAAATGATGACCATGCATTCGGTGTTTTCGATCCCGCCGTAGAGCGAGAAGATGTACTGGATGCGGAGGTTTGGATCTTTTGCTCCTTTGTCGTATCCTGAGATGCAGGAAAGATGAGGATATCTGATCTTCATCAGCTCTTCGACTGCGAAATGGATCGCTTCTCTTTTGATCGTGATCCAGATATTGCTGTTTTCCCGTTTCTTTACGCCCTCGGCTCTGACCCTGATGGAGGAGTCCAGCATAGAATCGCCGAGTGCGGCTTTGAGTTTCTCCGCCACTTCCGCGGGTGTATATATTTCGTCCATTATTTTCCTCCTTCGAGTCGTTCGAGCTTCGCGATCGCCGTAACCACGCCGTTTATAATTGCCTCAGGTCTTGGGGCACATCCCGGGACATACACGTCCACCGGGATGATCTGATCGACAGGACCTGCCAGATTGTATGATGTCGAAAACACGCCGCCTGACTGGCCGCATGTTCCAACGACCATCACCACTTTTGGTCCGGCCATCTGGGCATAGACCCTGCGGAGTCTGTCGGCCATCTGGTTCGTGACGGGTCCCGTTACGAGTAAAACGTCCGCATGGCGGGGAGACCCCACGAGTTTCACGCCGAAGCGTTCCGGATCGTATCTGGGGGTCAGGGTCGCCACGATCTCGATATCGCAGCCGTTGCACGAACCCGCATTGAAGTGGAAGACCCAAAGCGATCTGTTTAAGGATGGTGTGAGTTTCATAAGACGATCACCACCACGAAGATCACGATGACCCCTATCAGGAACCATGCGAGGTAGTCGTTCACCACGCCGGAATGAAGGGGAACGAGTTTGTCGTAGTATCCTTTGAGGGCCTGAGTGAATCCCCAGTACATGTTCCCGCCTCTGATGTGGACCGCGCCTTTTTCAGGCTCGTCGTTTCCGGAGAGGTAGGGTTTCGTCTGTTCGGTTCCTTTGTCGTAGTCCGACTCGCCGCAGCGCCAGATCAGCCAGGCGAAGAGAAGTCCCGTGGCCATAACGGCGACCCAGACGAGCGGATTCCAGAATCCGTATCCGGTAATAAGATCGCCGATCATAATCCGCCTCCAAGGACCGCGGTGATATATGCACCATTATTAATAAGGGCATCAGCCGCCGGAGTAATGAGATTGTTCACCACAAGATCCGGGAAAAGACCGAATCCGATGACGAAGATCGTCAGAATGACCATGCCGGCGATCATGAGTTTCGGGACTTCCTTCACTTCTGCATACTCGGGAAGCTGCGGCCCCATGAACATCGAGTGGAACACTTTCATAAAGGAGGCGAGCGTCAGAATCGAGACGACCATCGCGATGATCGAAAGGGCCGGGTTGAACGCAAAGACCGACTCGTAGATCATCAGCTTCGAGGCGAAGCCGTTGAACGGCGGGATTCCCGCGATTGCCAATGCTCCGATCAAAAAGAAGATCATCGTCCATTTCATGTTGTGGCCGAGACCTCCCATCTTGTTCAGACTCCAGACGCCTGTCCGGTAAATTACTGCGCCGACCGCGAGGAACAAAAGACCCTTGTACATCGCATGGTTGATGATATGGAAGAGACCTCCTTCCATGGCGGTCTGACCATATGCGGCCATTGCGAGCGGATCGCCCAAAACGGCCAAGGCCACGCCCACGCCGAGAAGCATGTATCCGGTCTGCGAAACAGCATGGTAGGCGAGCAGACGTTTGACATCCTTCTGGGGGATTGCCATCGTAACGCCGATCACCATCGACAAAACACCAAGGATGATGACGACCCAGCCGATCGTAACAGTGTTGAAGATATCGCCGTAGAGCGTGAAAACGATCCGGAAGAGTCCGTAAAGACCCGCCTGGCTCGCCACGATCATCGCCGCGGTGATCCCCGATGGGGCGACCGAGTAAGCGTCCGGCGTCGCAAAGTGGAAAGGCACCGAGCCTGCTTTCATGGCAAGAGCCGTGATGAAGAGGACGAGGGCGACGATGTTTAAGGTCGAGAAGCTGATCTGCGATGCGATGACTGCCATATTGAGGGAGTCATACTGGGCATACAGGATGCCGATCGAGAACAGGACCATAAGGCCGCCGACGGTGTTGACGATCAGGTATTTGAGTGCTCCTTCGGCGGCGAGACCTCCTCTCCTGTGATAGGAGACGAGCGCTGCGCCTGCAAGCGAGTTGATCTCGAGGAACACGAAGAAGTTGAACAGATCACCGGTCGAGACCATGCCGAAGATGCCGGCTGTCAGCAGGAGATACAGGGCGTAGAACTCGGATTTGCCGCTCCGTTCCTTTTGTGAGGAGATGAGATACAAAACGACCGCGAACGAAACGATCGCCGCGGAAAGCAGCATGAATGCGCCGAATCCGTCGATCGTGAAGATGATCCGGAAAGGGATCCCGCCCGAGTCGATCGGGGCTGCGGGCGTTCCCGCCGCCGCTCCGAAGACATACACGATCGTTCCTTTCGTATAGACCATTATCGCCGTAAAAACGGCGACAAGGCTTGAAGCAAGCGAGGCAAGAACGATCCAGGCATCCCTGATCTTCGGCACGAATCTTCCGATGACCGGGAGAAGGAATGCAGAGAACAGCGGTACTGCGATCAGCAGTGCCGGCAGATTATCGAAAAGAACGTTCATTCCTTGAGCCTCCGTATCTTATCCGAATTGACCGTTCCGTATTTTTTGTAGATGACCATCACGAGAACAAGCATAAGGGCGGTCGTTGCGACCCCGATAACGATGTTTGTGAGTGTGAGCGCCTGGACCGTCGGGAGGACCATATCGGCGCCTTCCGGTGCGTTCGTGAAGATCGGGGCGATCCCGTTTTCCCGGTATCCGAGGGATACGAGGAACAGATTGACCGCTCCTTCGAGCATCGCGAGTCCCATCACCATTTTTATCATATTCTTCTTGAGAAGAATGGTGGCGAGCGCGATGCCTATAAGTAATGCCACCGCGATGAACGGCAGATTTGCTATCATTTTCTCCCTCCTTTTTTATCCGTATCGATATTCAGGACAGATGATTCTGCATCGTCCTCTTCCTGAGTAGGTTCTTTCAGGCCGGCGAACATGAACATCAGCACGGCCGAGAGTGCGCCAAACACCTCGATCCCGATCGCGAAGTTCAGGACCGGGATGATGCCGGCTGTGTAGAGATCGCCGGGATTTATTCCGTAGGCGACCGCATGGCCGAAGAGTCCTCCCGAGGCATTCAGCCAGTTGAAGAGGAATCCCGATGCGGCCACGAGTCCGGCGAGCGCCGTGCAGATGAAGAGCATGAGACCCGCTGATTCGATGAGTTTGAAGCTCTTCACCGGGATGAACCGCTCCATACACTCGCGGTAATAATAACAGACGAGGATCAGCGCCACGCCTGTCGCGATCACCGCGCCTCCCTGGAATCCGCCGCCAGGCGTCAGGTGGCCGTGGACAACGATGTAAAAGCCGAAGATGAAGATGAACGGCACGAGCAGCCGGCCGGCGCCTCGTCCGATAAGACCGATCGTCATTTGTGCAGCCTCCTGAAAACCATCGCGACCCCAAGGACCGCGATAAAGAGGACGGTCGCTTCACCGAGCGTATCGAAACCACGATAGTCGAAGACGATCGCGGCGACCACGTTGTTTGCGCCGGTCTCGGTCTGCGAGTGGTCGATGTAATACTGGTCCGTTGACGAGATGCTCGGATCGCCGAAGGTCAGACCGACCGCCGGCAGGAGAAGGATGAGTGTTACAAGAACGATCAGCACGATCACAAATCTTGGCTGGAAGACGGAGCCTGCCTCCTTCATTCCTCATCACCTTCCTTGCGTTTTGTTCCGCGTATGGCGATCATCAGGATCGCCGTCGAGATTCCTGCCCCGATACTTGCTTCTGCGATCGCCACATCAGGCGCCTGCAGAAGGAAGAACTCCAGGGCGAGCAGGAAACTGAATGCTGAAAAAGCGATCGCGGCAGCGATCAGATCCTTTAAGAAAAACACCGTTACTGCGCAGAAGAGGATCGCTGAGAGGAACAGGAGATGCAATACCACATAACTTTCCGGAAACAGTTCGATCATCGTCTTTTCTCCTCCCGGCGTTTCATGGATTGTATGTCCTCTTTCAGCGCGTCGTTTTTGGCGATCGGAGCGTTTCCCGACCGGTACGCGCTGCGTGCGATCGCGTGGGTGGAGGTGGTCCCCGTTATCACCGCGACGAGTAAGGCAAGAAGAACATGTGCTCCGTAGTTGAGCCAGGCTTCATCGCCGGAAAGCAAAAGACCGGCGGCATAGATGAGGACGGCGGCTCCCATGAACAGGAGACCGAAGCTTCCGACAAGTCCTGCGGCATGGATGCGGGTGTAGAAGTCAGGGAACCGGAAAAGACCGATCACCCCGAGGATGCTGAATATGAGTGAGATCAGCACGCAGACGGTTACGATTATGTCGATCATTCCAGATCTCCCATGATGAGTTTGGCGACGTAGAGTGTTCCGACAAAGGAGAGAAGAGCATAGACGATCGCCACGTCGATGAACACCGGCTGCTCGAACCAGAGCGAGAGGGTGATCATGACGATGACGACGAGGATGTTGATCACATCAAGAGCGAGCATACGGTCTGCGTTCGTCGGGCCGCGCCAGATACGGACCCCGCACGCGAAGATGAGCAGCACGAAGATGATCGCCGCGACCATGAATATATCGTTCATTGAGTGATCCTCCGGATCCATTTGGCGAGGTTGAGCTTTGCAAAGATCTTGTCTGCAGGTATGGCGCCTTTGGGGTCTTCACCGATATCGAGACAGTGGACATACAGTTCCCGGGTCTCTTCATCCACGTCCACACTGGCCGTTCCCGGCTGATAGGTGATGGATGCGGAAAGAAGAAGCGCTCCTGCGTCGGTTTTCATTCCCGGCGTGAGTTTGACGATCCCTGGTCTGATGTTTCTGCCGGTGATGACTTTCCAGGCAACGGTCAGATTTGCAATAATAAGTTCGATTAGAAACGGAATGATATAGACGATCAGGAGGAGCCAGCGAAGCGGGTTTGCCATTTTATAGCTTGTTCCAACCCAGATTTTCCGACATATCAACCCGGTTATAATCGAAAGAATTAGTCCAATGATGAGTTCTGCAGATGACCAGAGAAGGATCCCGTCGTTTGGCAGCGCCGAGCCTGCAGACAGTATCAGATAGATGATGAATGCTGCGATGCCAGCGAGTATTGCGGGAAAAATGCTTTTCACGCTGCACCTCTGAGTTTACTCTTATTTCTCATGATAAATTATCACTTTATCTCCATACATGATTTTGTACAGACCCATACGTCGCAAATGATGTCTGTATCTATATTAGTAAGGATGCCTGCAATTTATATTCTGCGTCGTGAACGGGTGATTCGGTCGGTTTTTGTTCATGTTCCGGTCCCGCGCAGAGCAGGTGTCTTTACGCGGCGGCGGAAACCTTTAGGTTCCTCGGCGGCGGAAACCTTTAGGTTCCTCGGCGGAGCAAACCGAAGGTTTGCGACTGGGCAGAGCCGATTTTTGCGTGGGCAAGACCGGGCATATTTTTTGCCGCGAGGTATCTGCTGCCGGAAAGACTTTCATGCGGGAGGATGATCATTCCCGGTCTTTGGAGCGTGTTCCCGGACAATTTTCACCCATCCGTGCAAAAAAACCCGTTTATCCTGAGATATCTGAAGGAAGTCGGCGTGTATTTTATATACTAGAACGTTCTTCTATAAACTATCTCAAAAAAAAGGAGATGGTATTATTATGTCAATTGGAATTGGAGAAAATTTAACCGGATCTTTTGGTTATGCAAAAGACAAACTTATGGGAAGTATTGGCAACTGGATCCTTCTGATCATCCTGACCATTATCCCGATCGTGAACTTCATCGCAATGGGAACTTATCTGAAGGTCTACCGCGGAGAAGACCCGAAAGTTGAACACATCGGCAAATCCTTCGTTGACGGTCTGCTTGTTTTGATCATCGCCTTCCTTTACATGCTCATCCCGACCATCATCGTAGGGATTCTCGGCGGAGGAAGTCTCATTGCTGCCGCTACATCAGGATCGACTGCCGCAGTTGCAGGCGTCGGAGCAGGCGTTCTCGTCCTTGCTTTCATTCTCTACCTTCTCTTTGCTCTCGTCATGACCCCGGCGATCGTCAACTTTGCCCGCAAAGGATTCGGCGCAGCATTCAAGTTCGGTGAGATCTTCGGCATGATCGGCAAAGCCGGCTGGCTCATGTACATCATCTCAATCATCTTACTTGCGATCATCTTCGGCATCATCGGCCTTCTCGGCATGATCCCCTTCATCGGCTGGCTCATCATGCTGATCATCTACCCGTTCCTTATCGTCTGGGCAGCAAAGTTCTACGCAAACCTGTTCGAGTAAGAACATAACTCACTTTTCTTTTTTTAACAGGAGTTATGCGGCGTTATCCCTGATCCGATTCATCAAGGGCATTACCGGCTTTTCTCGTGTGTCTGCACAAATACTGTACACGAAATCGACGTACACCCTGTTGATTGGCCCGTCAGTTTGGTTCGCCTGAGATCACCCCGCGTACCTCCTATTAAAAAAGGATCGGAAAAGCCGGCACACAGCCGGCTGATGGTCCCCGTACCTCAGATTTATCCCATCCCGCTCCAAAGATACTATGATGCCCGGCAAAAACCGGCCTGGAAAAAAACACACGACGGCGCTTTGCCGGTGAAATGCTGACGGAACAGAAAAACAGATATGATATTGCAGAAAACAGGAAGGAACAATGGCAGATTTTGATCTTGAAATGACAAACAAACCCGTCAAAAAGCGGGAAGAATTATTGGGAAAAGTCCTCGACCTCAAAGAACTGGTCTCCTATCAGGACGGGGCGGTTTCGAGCCGGATGATCGTCAGCAATAAATCTGGGAGCATCACCGTCTTTTCGTTTGATGAAGACGAAGGACTCTCCGAACACACCGCTCCGTATGACGCCGTGGTCACGATCATCGACGGCGAATGCGAGGTATGGATCGCCGGCAACACTCTCCAGATGAAAACGGGCGACACCATCATATTCCCGGCAAACGCCCCCCATGCGCTCAGCGCCATAACAAAATTCAAAATGACACTGACCATGATCCGGGGGTAACTTCAGATGGGCGGGAATGATAACGACGGATATTACTGCACCATCTGCGGCGGTATCCCTCCGGACAAGATCCACATCCGGCAGATCCTCGTAGACGGCAAAGCAACCGGGATCGACAAACTGGACTGGATCATTGCCGAGGTGAAAAAATTACATCTTACCGATGACACCGCCATCACCGAAGAACTGCTCAAACGGACAAAGGTGCTGAACTATGTTCCCACAAAAAAGACAAGAGAGTATGAGAAAGCTCTGCTGAAGGAATATAAAGATCCAACCCGGTAACTTCCTGCCCGTCCCATGGTTCTGGAAAAAACCCGGGCACGCAGTCCGGCTGCGGGATCAAAATTACCTCACATGATATAAAAGCGTGTGCAAAAAATCAACTGGCCGGAAAGCGGGATAACTGAGGTAATTATGGGCTGCACGTCGTTTTCGTGAATGGGAGTCGTTTTGACACATATGGGAGTTACGCGGTATGTGTGTGACCCCAAACCTCACCACCCCGGCTCAATTCCTCCTCCTCCTTTAAGCGAATCGTTTTATATATCTCTGCATCCTTCAACTATCTGTCTCATTCATTGAGAGGAAAATCATATGTCAATAGGAATTGGAGAAAACTTAACCGCATCCTTCGGGTTTGCCAAAGATAAACTCGGCGGCAGCCCGGTCACCTGGCTCATCCTTTCGATCCTGAACCTCGTCCCGATCGTCGACTGGATCGTCTACGGGGTGTATGTCAAAGTTCTGCGCGGCGAGGAACCTGATCTCGAGAATCTGGGAAAAACCTTCATCGACGGGCTTCTCGCCCTCATCATCGGCCTTATCTATATGATCGTGCCGATCATCCTGATCATCGTTGTCTCAGTCGGCATGTTCACCTTCGGCTCCGTAACCGTGACCCCGGGAGATCCCTCCGTTTCGGGAATGTCCGAAATAGCGGGCTTTGCTGTCATGTCCGGTCTGATCATCCTCAGTTTCGTTGTGGCGTTCCTGTTCTCCCTGCTCGCCACACCGGCGGTCGTCAACTTTGCCCGCAAAGGATTTTGCGCAGCATTCCGGATCGGTGAACTGGTACGCATGATCGGCAAAGCCGGCTTGCTCAAATACATCGTTTCACTCATCCTCCTCTGGATCATCTTCTGCGTGATCGTCTTCATCTGCATGCTGATCCCGATCATCGGCTGGATCGTTCTGATCTTCGCCCTGCCGTTTTTGTACTTCTGGGCATCCAAGTACCTTGCAAACCTCTTCGAGTGATCTGCCGGCCCCAAATCTTTTTTTTGCCGGATCCCGCCTGGAACTCTCCGCGCTTTTTTGCTGTGCATCCGGATACAAACCCTCCAGTCTGCTCCCTCCAAAAACAGGACACCCGTCAGGATAAAAAGACACCGCCCGGTCCTTCACCGGCGCATATCAGAAAAAATGCCGGATTTTCTGATACTTTTCTCCTGACAGGGCGACATCAGCCCAAAAAAAATCCGTCATTCAGCGACATCAGCATTTAGTGGTCCACGATAGGAAACAATATATAGAACTGCAATACAACAAATATGTGCAACAAGCGAAACAGGAAAAGCCATGGACAAACACACCGAGCCTGCGGAGGCCAGAAAAACTGCGTCTTCAAAGGCAGAAACCACTAACCAGGATGAAAATCCCGTTCCTGAAACCACTGTTGTTGACGAACTCACAAAAAAATACGATGAACTCAATGACAAACATCTTCGTCTCGCAGCCGAATTCGAAAACTACAAAAAGCGTGTGATACGCGAACAGGAAAATGCTGTCAGATATGCAAACGAAAAGTTTGCTCTCGACATCATCGACATCCTCGACAACTTCGAACGTGCGCTCAAAAGCGACGACGAACATCTTCGTGACGGACTCGAGCAGATCCACAAACTGTATCTCTCCATCCTTTCAAGAAACGGCATTGAACCAATGATCATCGAAGGAATGACGTTCGACCCCGCATTCCACGAAGCCGTCGCCTGCATCCCCGCAGACGCTCCTGAAGGTTCGATCATCGACACCGCCGTTCCCGGATACATGATCCGGGACAAGGTGCTCCGTCACGCAAAAGTGGCCGTAGCGAAGAAAAAAGAATAATACAGGTACTAAAAATGGCATCAAACAAAGTAATCGGAATCGACCTTGGAACCACCAACTCCTGCCTTGCTATTATGGAAGGCGGCAGTCCGGTCGTTATCGCAAACGGAGAAGGATTCAGAACAACCCCGTCTGTTGTCGGCTTCTCCAAAGAAGGCGAAAGACTCGTCGGCAACGTTGCAAAACGTCAGGCGATCATCAACCCCACCAGAACCGTCAGCTCGATCAAACGGTACATGGGTACCGACCACCCGACCGAGATCGACGGCAAAAAATACTCCCCGCAGGAGATCTCTGCAATGATCCTGCAGAAACTCAAGATGGATGCAGAAGCATACCTCGGCGAGAAAGTCGACAAAGCCGTCATCACGGTCCCTGCTTACTTCAACGACGCTCAGCGTCAGGCAACCAAAGACGCAGGACGGATCGCCGGACTTGAGGTCCTTCGTATCATCAACGAGCCGACCGCCTCGGCTCTGGCATACGGCCTCGACAAAGAAAACGAAGTCACCGTCCTTGTCTACGACCTTGGCGGAGGAACCTTCGATGTCTCCATCCTCACTCTTGACGACGGACTCTTCGAAGTCAAATCGACCGCAGGAAACAACCGTCTCGGCGGAGACGACTTCGATGCACGCGTCGTTGACTTCCTTGCCGACGAGTTCAAGAAGAAGGAAGGCGTCGACCTGAGAAAGGACCCGGTCGCCCACCAGAGACTGAAGGATGCCGCAGAGAAGGCAAAGATCGAACTTTCCTCACTCCAGAAGGCAAACATCAACCTCCCGTACATCACCGCCACCTCCGACGGACCCAAACACCTGGATGTTGATCTGACCCGTGCAAAGTTCGAGCAGCTCATCGGCGACCTCGTCCAGAAGACCGTCGAGCCCGTCAAGCAGGCATTAAAGGATGCAGGCCTTAACGCTTCTGACATCAACCATGTTCTCCTTGTCGGCGGATCGACCCGTGTCCCGGCCGTCATCGAGACCGTCAAAAACCTTCTCGGCAAAGAACCCGACAAGACCCTGAACCCTGACGAGTGTGTCGCGCTCGGCGCGGCAGTTCAGGGAGCAGTTCTCACCGGCGAAGCAAAGGACGTTGTCTTACTCGATGTCACCCCGCTGACGCTTGGTATCGAGACGCTCGGCGGCATCGCCACGAAACTCATCGAGAGAAACACCACCATCCCGACCAGAAAGAGTCAGATCTTCTCGACCGCGGCAGACAACCAGACCTCTGTTGAGATCCATGTCGTCCAGGGAGAGCGTCAGTTCGCCCGCGACAACTTCAGTCTCGGCAGATTCCAGCTCACCGGCATCCCGTCAGCACCCCGCGGCATGCCGCAGATCGAGGTCACCTTCGATATCGACGCAAACGGTATCGTCCATGTCTCCGCAAAGGATCTTGGAACCGGCCACGAACAGTCGATGACCATCTCCGGCAGAAAAGATCTCAAAGATGACGAGATCGAAAAGATGGTCCGCGACGCAAAACAGTTCGAGGAAGAGGACAAGAAACGCCGTGAGGAGATCGAACTCAGAAACAACGCCGACAACGCCGTCTACGCTGCGGAAAAACTCGTCAACGACAAAGAGACCGCTGACAAGATCGACGCCGAAGACAAGGAAAAGATCTCATCCGGCGCTGCAGCTCTCAAAGACGTCCTTGCAAAAGAGGATGCATCCTCCGAGGAGATCAAAGAGAAGATGGACGCCCTTCAGGAAGTCGTCTTCGCGGCGACCTCCAAGATGTACCAGAAGATCCAGGAAGAACAGCAGGCGGCAGGCAATGCGGCCGGTTCCGGATGTGAAGGCAACTGTGACTCCTGCAAAACCGACGACAATGTCGTAGACGCAGACTACGAAGTCAAAAAGGACTAAACCTCCTTTTTTTGGGAATGTAAGAAATGGGTTCGGAATCGTACTATGATGTCTTGGGTTTGCCCCGTAACGCTACGGAGACAGACATTAAAAAGGCTTACCGAAACCTCGCCAAGAAGTATCACCCGGATGTCTGCAAAGAAGCCGGGGCTGAGGAGAAGTTCAAGTCGATCAACGAGGCGTATGATGTTCTTTCTGACGAGAGCAAACGCCGGCAGTATGATCAGCTCGGACATGATAATTTCACGAATGCATCGAAAGGTAATTATTCCGGTGCAGGAGGTGCAGGATTCAATGCGGACTTCTCAGGATTTGGAGATATCTTCGATTTCTTCGGCGGAGGAGGACGCAGACAGAGCGGGCCAAGAGAAGGCGACGATCTGTTGATGCGGATCCAGATCACGCTGGAAGAGGCGGTGTTCGGGACGCAGAAGGAGATCGAGGTCATGCATACGGAGAGCTGTCCTGACTGTGACGGGACTGGCAGTTCAACGAAGAAGACCACGACCTGCAGCAAATGCGGCGGAACGGGTCAGGTCAAACAGGTGAAGAACTCGATCTTCGGCCAGATGGTCACCCAGTCTCCGTGTCCAAACTGCGGCGGAAGAGGGAAGATCCCCGAGTCTCCGTGTAAGAAATGCAACGGAACGGGACGGACCAAGATCCGCAGAAAGGTCACGGTCAATGTTCCGGCAGGTATCGACAGCGGCATGCGTCTGCGTATGGAAGGATACGGCGAGGCAGGAGATTACGGAGCGAGAAACGGCGATCTGTATATCGAAGTCTATGTCGTGTCGAATCCGAAGTTCGACCGTGAGGATGATAATCTGATCACGCAGTATGAGATCTCGCCGGCACAGGCAGTTCTCGGATGCGAGGTGGAGATCGAGACGATCGATAAGAAGAAGGTCGTGCTGAAGATCCCGGCAGGTATCGCCTACGGGACCCGTCTCCGGATCGCGGGAGAGGGCGTGCGCAGACGCGGAAACTACGGAAACCTGCTGGTCAGGGTCGTGATCTCTGTGCCAAAGAAGATCTCTTCTGCAGAGAAGGAACTGTATGAAAAGCTTCTGAAGGCTGAAGGAAACGCCGGCTCTTCTTCGTCGAAGGATGAGGAGAAGGAAGGCCGCAAAAAGCGCGGGATCTTTAAGTAAGCGAGGGTGGAGTGAAGGTTCCCTTCACTCCACCCGAAGCGGGGAGCAAATCTTTGATTTGCGACTGCGGGTCGGATGCGAAGCAGACGACCTCAGCTGAGCAAACCAAAGGTTTGCGACCAAGTGAGGATAAAACCGTCACCAAATCCGAAGCGGGGAGCAAATCTTTGATTTGCGACCAAGTGAGGATTTCCCTTCACTGCACCCGAAACGAAATCCCTCCACACAATATATTCACAAACACCCCGGGACCGGTGCTCTTTGCAAGGGAGCGTACTCCCGATCACACTCTTTTTTTATGCCTTTCACCGCCCAGATCAAAACAGAAAGTGCCACCCTTAATTAACCCCCGCGTCTATAGTAATAGATAATGACTCTCGCATTGCTCTCAGTCTGGGATAAGACCGGGATCCTTGATCTCGCCCGCGTCCTGACTGCAAACAACATTGGAATCCTAAGTTCCGGAGGGACTGCCAAAGCTCTGCGTGAAGCGGGCATTCCTGCAAAAGACGTTTCAGACTACACCGGTTTTCCCGAGATGATGGACGGCCGCGTAAAGACCCTTCACCCGAAAGTCCACGGCGGTCTTCTCGGCCGCAGAGGCACCGATGACGATGTTATGATGAAACACGGCATCGAGAGAATCGACATCCTCTGTGTCAATCTGTATCCGTTCGAGGAGATGTCGAAAAAGGATCTCCCGCTCGAAGAACTCATCGAGTTCGTCGATATCGGCGGCCCCGCGATGATCCGCGCGGCATCCAAAAACTACAAGGATGTTGCTGTATTGACCGATCCGGCTGATTATCCGCTGGCGATCGAAGCGGTAAAATCCGGCGGGTTCACTGAAGAGCAGAGACTTCGTCTGGCAGCCAAAGCATTCACCCGTACGGCCGCCTACGATGCTGCGATCTCCAACTATCTCAATGGGATCGACAAGGAGTTCCCTGATGTGTACACCGTCCAGTTTGGCAACGGCAGAAAACTCAGATACGGAGAAAACCCCCACCAGCTGGCCGCCGTTTACGGAACATCCGGCATCGCCGGTCAGACCGCTCTGCAGGGCAAAGAGATGTCCTACAACAATTATCTCGATGTCCACGCAGCGGTAAGTCTCTGCAGAGAACTTGACGGATTTGCGACCGTGATCGTAAAACACAACAACCCCTGCGGGGTCGCGCTTGGGAAAAACCAGCTTGAGTCCTATCTCAAGGCGCGGGATGTCGACCCGGTCTCGGCCTACGGCTCGGTCGTTGCGATGAGCACGCACGTTGATACCGAGATCGCGAAGGAGATCTGTTCGACCTTTGTTGAGGTTTTAATCGCTCCGTCGTTCAGCGACGAGGCACGCGAGATGATGAAGACGAAACAGAATATGCGTCTCTTAATTCTCCCGCCGGTTGTTCCTGCTGATGAGATCCGCACGATCGACGGCGGTATTCTCGTCCAGAGGACCCCGGCATACACCGAGGACTGGAAGGTCGTTTCCAAGCGTGCTCCAACCGCAGACGAGGTCGAGGCACTCAAACTCGCCTGGAAAGTGGTCAAGTACGCGAAAAGCAATGCCATCATCTATGCGAACAAAACCGAGACGGTGGGAATCGGCGTCGGTCAGATGAACCGCGTGGACTCGGCGAAGCTCGGGATCCAGAAGGCTGCGGAGTTCGACAGGACGATGAAAGGGACCGTGATCGGGTCCGATGCGTTCCTGCCGTTTGCCGATACGCTGGAAGTGGCGGCCGCAGCCGGAGCAACGGCGCTTATCCAGCCGGGAGGATCTATCCGTGACAACGAGGTCCTCGAGAAGGCCGATGAGCTGGGTATCGCGATGGTTTTCACCGGGACCCGGCATTTCAGACATTAATTATGGATTTTTCGGGGATTTTCCCCGGTGCTTTTTTTTCTGAAGGGGTCGTGCTTACCCGGTCGGGTATTTTGCATCTATTTGAAGAAAATTATCTGAAGAATAATGGTATTTGCCTGGGCATACCTGTATGATCATGATCAGGACACTGGGCGCGGCGGCTCCGGGACCACGCGGACCATCGTGAAGTTCACCATTTTCTCCGCGGTGTTTCCAAAAATATCGGTGACGACGAGAGTGATACTGGTATTGCCCGCTGTTGTCGGATACTCGCCGGCGACGCAGGGGTAGGGATCGAGAGGCGTGATTTTTTCCTCACCGTAACTTTCCGACCGGACGAAGACATCGGCGATCTGATACCTGGATGTGATGAACGCCCGGACGACTCCCCAGGGCGGGACGACATCCCCGTAAGAGGCTTCGCCGCCTTCGGCCGGGAAGAGAATGGTGATCGCGGGATTTTCATCTCCGGTGTACTGGACATACGCCGGGACGAGACGTTCGAGCGTTGTCGAAAGGTCTTCTCCATAGTTGCAGATATTTTTCAGCGGGATCATGACCCGGTCGGGAGGAACGTGGGTGATGAGGGCGATATATTCGGCGGAGTCGATTTTGAGAAGGATGACTGGGTCGTGCGGCCTGAGTATTTTTGCAACGGATATGTCGTATTTCCCGGAGGTGCCTTCGAGCGTCATGTAGGGGACAAGGACGGATGAAGCCGGAAAGGATGCGGTCGTCTGGGTTTCCTGTATTTTTCCGTTCATGACCGAGGCCGGCAGGATCAGGGTCTCGAGATTTTCTTCCGGATGCGTGTCGTTTTCCAGGGGAATGAGGCAGCCGGCGGAGAGGATGACGGCGAGAATCAGGAGAAACGCAGCGATCCGTTTCATGAATCTCATATAGGATGAGAGGTGCCTTAAATATATTGAGCATAGTATCCAATTGTCCGCGGGAGGAGGTTTGGGAGGTGAGGTCAAAACGGCTGGAGAATATAATGAAACAAAGCGAAATAGTTTCAGGACATACAAATATAGATACAGTGAAAATAGAGGAAATGTATGTTTACAATCTATGTTTATGTTCTTGATACTTTGGCCGACTGGGAACTGGGGCATGTTACTTCAGAGCTGAATTCCGGGCGGTTTTTCAAAAAGGGCGCGGAGCGTGTATCGCTCAAAACGGTTAGTTATTCAAACGAGCCGATCACTACAATGGGCGGGATGAAAATAGTGCCGGACTGCCTGATCGATGATATCGTTGTGAGCGGAAAAAGCGTGCTGATCCTGCCGGGCGCAAATACATGGGACGACCCAAAGCATTGCGCTATTATTGAAAAAGCAGGCGAACTTCTCTCTTCTGGCGCTTTGGTGTGTGCGATCTGCGGAGCTACTGCGGCTCTTGCCAATGTTGGGATGTTGGATACGCGTTTGCATACCAGTAACGGACCGGGATTTCTTGAGATGTTTTCCCCCGGGTATAAAGGGCAGAATTTCTATATAGACGAGCCGTCTGTAGCGGATAACAACCTTATTACTGCAGGTTCCACCGGAGGTTTGTTGTGGGCAAAACAGATCATTGAGCATTTAGGTGTTTTTGAGTCAAACACGCTGGAATCCTGGTATGCATATTTTAGTACCGGTAAGCCGGAACATTTCTTTGCTCTGATGCAGAGTCTGCAGCCCGGCAAGGAAAACTGATCCGCTTTTTTCAGAAACAGAACGGGGAGGGGGTCAAATCCCCACCTATATTCATCTCCGTTTTAATAACAAGCGAAATTCCTTTGCAGAGAGCAGAGGGGAGGCTTTCGTATTTTTGCGCTGGGAGATTCCCTCCACATCCTTCCCCGGAGAGATGAGCTGATGAAACACTCTTGTGTTTTTTCTTTTAATATAGCTGATTCTTCATTTACGGACTGAAAAGTAGAATTTTGGCGATGAGATCTCCTGCTGATTTATAACAAACTATATGCTTGAGCGTTACGAACAATGGACCATTGAGCGTGGTGAAGTGTAGACATGGCATTGAGTTTACGTGATAAGGAAATACAGGCAGCGGATCCGATCCAGCATACAAAAAGATGTCATCTTCTGCGGTCCGGGACAAGCTGCTGTATGAAAACATCGGATATCCTCACATATTTTTTACAAAGATGTATGTTCACCTATTTAAAATTGGAAATGATATAATAGATATGCGGAGAGGAGAAAAAATGGAAAGGGAAAATGTCAAATGAACATTGTAAAAATCAACGATAACGACAAGACAAAATATCTGGACCTGCTGCTTATTGCAGATGAACAGGTAAGTATGATAGAAAAATACTTATATCGCGGTGATATGTTCGCTTTGTATGATGATGAGGATGATGATGTTAGGGCAATTTGCGTTATTACACAAGAGCAGGCAGATACGTTTGAACTCAAGAATATTGTTACCGTTCCCAAATATCAAGGTAAAGGCTATGGACAAAATCTAATTGCCTTTATTGTTGATTACTACAATAAGTCTGGCGGCGAATTATATGTTGGAACGGGCGATAGTCCTGCGATACTTCGTTTCTACGAAAAATGCGGATTTGTAAAGTCGCACATTGTTAAAAATTTTTTTGTAGATAATTACGACCATGCTATGTATGAAGACGGACAGCAGCTGATTGATATGATTTATTTGAAAAGAGATCTGTGAACGATCCGAAGACATCATGGCTGCTGTCGGCCGCATGGATCATCTGAGTTCTCAACCGATCCGCTCTGCAGCGGAGGCATCATCCGTTTCATTGAAATCATCGGTGAAGCGGCAAAATATATCCCAGAAGAGATCCGCACGCAATATCCTGAGATCCCCTGGAGAAAAATAGCCGGAATGAGAGACCGTCTGATCCATGCATATGCAAATGTCGATCTCAAATACGTCTGGGATCTTGCAGTAAACGATTATCCCGCTGTATTATATGCAGATATCTGCCCTGCGTACAGCACTTGAGTTACACGAATGATTGATTTTTTGATGCTGACATTTTTGTGTGTGCCTGAGACCCCCTCCGGCTCACCCCGCCAGCGCCTTTATTAGCTTTGACTCTTTTCTACGCTTCGTTCATGTTGTCTCTTGACAGTACCTTCTCCAATCGAACTGAAATTTGTCCCTTATAACCGTTTCTCAATATTCTTCCAGCTATGAGTACTCAGACAACTTTTATCTAAATCCTTCGTCATGTTTTCCCAAAGCCTATACGGTATAGTCATTGACAAGTAGTCTTTAATAGCGGCACTTCTCTGGGAAATGTCAAAAAGGCCCATGATCGCATAAGGTTCTTCTTTATCTATCTGCTCTGCCGCATATACGATAGAATGGCACGCTGCTCCAAATGGTGCAAGAGTATTCACAGCTTTTCCATTATAGAAGCCCTGCATAGTAACAAGTGCTGACATCTGGTCTGCATTTGCAAAGATAAATACTAAATCCGGAGTGCCGACTTCTGCCCATTTACTAAGCGGTGCAAAAACAATTCGTGGATATGCCTTATCTGAATAAGGCATATTCTGCCTCCACCTCATTGCAATTTCTTCATCGCAGAAGAATCTCTCGCCTTCTCTCACCATCGGCGGAGCTCCTTGCGGCGCGCGCTCCCCTAACCCTTGAGAAAGCATTTTATGGATATTCGGATTCAATCTGGTAAAACCATCTCCAAAGCAGGCACCGACTGCTCCTCCCGGACAGGTACAGCTGTCCTCGTTCATTGACGTGACTTTACCCTTTGCGGCGGCCAGAACAAAAGGAATTACACAATTCCTCTTTTCCGGAGAAGCTTCCAAATCAATTTTTGCATCCGTATTTCCAAAGAATATACCTACGGGTTCTAAATCCAGATGCAGCATTTCAACTAGCTTCAAATCCATATTCTTGACCTCATTAAATTAATATTTTATCTCTCTTTATTTAATTATACCACAGTACACCTCTCCTCTAATACCAAGTGTATGAATCTGTATAGTGATACCAATTGTTGTTTTTGAGTTTGACACAGACGATACCGTCTTCAATCCATACTTTTGTCCTTCCGCCCCTGCTCCCCTTTTCGTGAATTTCGTTGGCGGGTTGGCGACGAAGTCGACGACCTCAGCCGAGGCGGGGACCTTTAGGTCCCTCAGCTGAGCAAGTCGATAGACTTGCGAGCAAATCTCTGATTTGCGTTATTTTTTCGTGAATTTCGTGTGATGAAAAGTATCATACAAGGAATCTCGCTTGAGCAAATCCGATTCTGTTCACCAGGGGGGCCGCAAAATGAATACGGACCACCTGAAAACAGATAGGGTCCTCAGTAAATAGGATATCTCCACCGCGGGCCGACTTGCAAGTCTAACGACTTGCTCAGCTAAGATCGCCGGCTATGCCGTCGATCCGCCTCCGCGCCGGATCGCAAATCAGAGATTTGATCGCAAGGCAAAGCCTTGCTCGGCTAAGACCGCTCCTATGGAGCGGTCCGCCAATAAACTCCTTTATCCCCCTTCACCCCAAATAGTACCCACACCAATGACCGGCGGAGAAGAAGTATTCAAATATAAACAGTGCCTCATCTTACGCAGCGACATAAAACTCAGCTGCGGAAAAATGTGTGCCCAGGCAGCCCATGCCTCCATCGGCGCCTACGAAAAAGCCTCCCTTGCTGACAAAAAAGAATGGCTCCGGGAAGGCCAGAAAAAAGTCGCCCTCAAAGCCCCAAGCGAACGGGCCCTCTACGAACTCAAATTCGCTGCAGAAATGGCAGGCGTCCCTGCCTCCCTCATCATCGACGCCGGCTACACCGAGATCCCCCCCGGAACCATCACGGCGCTTGGCATCGGGCCCGCAAAAGCCGAACTCATCAATAAAATAACCGGGCACCTCCCCCTCCTCTGACATGAAACCATCCACCCACCCACTCGAAATCGACCTCGGCATGCGGTACTACGCCACCAGCCAGCCGGGAGTCGGCGGACGTCTGCGAACGACGCCCGAAGACTTCGTCGTCGAAGAACTGCCCATCACCTTCACCAACACCGGACCCTACACCATCTGCAAACTCACCAAACGCTCCTGGGAACACCAGCACGCCATGCACGAGATCACCGACCGGTTAAGGATCAGCCAGAAACGCATCGGATGGGCAGGCACCAAAGACAAAAACGCCGTCACCACCCAGTACATCTCCCTCTACAACGTCCCGGTAGAAATCCTCGAGAACCTCAACATCAAAGACATGATCATTGAACCGGTCGCCACCCACCAGTTCTCCCTCGGCCTCGGGCAGCTCCTGGGCAATACCTTCAAGATCACTCTCCGGGACTGCGAAGAAGAAAATCTCGCAGAAACCACCGCCGCGATCGCAGGCGAAATAGCGGCCGGTATCCCCAACTACTACGGACTCCAGAGATTCGGCGCACTCAAACCCGTCACCCACAAAATGGGATACCATATCCTTCGAAACGAGTTCAAAGAAGCCGTCGACCTCTACGTCGGAGGCTGCTTCCCGCACGAATCCGAACAGGTCCAGAATGCCCGCAGAGCATTCGCCGAAACCGGAGACGCAAAAACCGCTCTGTATGAACTCCCCTACTGGCTCTCTTATGAGAGGATCATGCTCGACTCTCTTGCCAAGAATCCTGGCGACTACGGAGCGGCCCTTCAGGCAATGCCGCCGAAACTCCTCTCCATGTTCGTCTCGGCATACCAGTCCTGGCTCTTCAACATCGCCCTTTCCAGGAGATGCGAAGACGGAACTCCGCTCAATGAACCACAGATCGGCGAACATCTCGAGTTCACGAACGGGCGGATCGACACCGTCACCGAGAAAAACATCGCGACCGCCCGCCAGCACATGAAACGCGGAAGATGCTTCGTCGTCGGCTGGATGCCCGGAAAGACCCTCCCGGTCGCTCCGGGACCCCTCGAAGAGACGATGACTGCCCAGATGGACAAGGACACCATCTCCATGCAGAGCTTCGCAGACGCAGCAGAGTTTGTAAAAACCAACTTCGACGGAGCCCACAGGAGAATTTCTCTTGCGACCGAAGTTAAGACCGCGGTCTTTGAAAACAATGTGGAGCTGAGCTTCGTTCTGCCGCCCGGCCATTACGCCACGACGGTTGCGAGAGAGTTCATGCAGGCAGCTCCCGAAAAAATGGTCTGAAGCCAAAATACTTTTTTAGACTGCGGGATTTCGAAAACCCGGATTCGCGATACATATAAGGTGCCTGCAGGCAACTCTACACGTATGAGGAAATCTGCATTTCTCTTGATACTTATCCTGATTTTTGCCGTTATTTCAACCGCAGGATGCACACATCAGGCCATACATCTCGACACGGACAAAAAACCTTACTCATCGAATACGCCGGAGATCGGCGGGGTCTTCAACATGTACGCCTACGATGACTTCGTCATGTGGGAGTACATCATTGAGACGGAAGATAAAGTAATCTACGGAATCAATTTTAGCGAAGGAGTCATCCCGGAGAAGGACTGGAAAGCGAAGAGCGAAGAAGCACTCGCTGCTGTCAAAGAATATCACGCGGCCAAGTACGCGGACGCATTCGAGATGAAAGAGGTGACGATCCTCGGGCAGTATGAAGACGGCCTGCATAAGGGTAAGGCCTATTGGACCTATTTATCGCCCGATGAGCTGGCATTCTCGAAGTTAGAAACAGGGACAACTTAGAATTTGTCGTGCCAGTAACCTGTCACCCGTCCGCTCAACGCGAGCTGCCCGAGTCGTTTATCGACCTCCGGCAGGATGTCACGGGGCGTGGCCCCTTCGATCGGCGTTCCCGGAAGCGGCGTCAGGTAATGGACATGGGCCGTTCCGTATCTGGTCACGTCAGAAACGAGTGAGAGGGTCGCCTCTTCGTCCTCGTCTGACGCAAACGGGAAGCCGAAGATCACGTCGACCACGGGAGTCAGCCCGACTTTTTTACAGATCTCGAGCGCCGAATAGACATCAGCGACCGTATGACCCCTGCCCATTTTCGAGAGAACGGAGTCCGATCCTGACTGCGCCCCGAAATGGAGCTTCGTGTTCGAACAGAACTCCGTCACCAGTTCGGCCGTTTCCTGAATAACGAACTCGGGCCTGACCTCGGACGGGAACGTCCCGAAATAGATGTTGTTCTTCGGCATCGAAGACAGAAGGCGGCGGAGTTTTTCCACATCCGGAACGCGGCCGTTCGCCGAACCGTAGGCGAATGCGTTCGGGGTTACGAACCTGGCATCCTGATATTTTTCTGCCATGGAAACGATCGCCTCCCTCGAACGGTGACGCATCCGCCTTCCGTGCAGACATGGCGTCTGGCAGTAGGCGCAGGAGAACGGGCAGCCGCGGGAGAGTTCGATATAGCCTTTCATCCGCGAAAACGAGGGGAATGCATCCAGTCTGACCGCATGGTCGATTGGAACGAAAACGGAACCCCGGGAGGTGACTCCCGGGATCTTTGAAGCATCCTCTCCCGCCTCGAGAGCGGCAAGAAGCCGAGGGAGGGTCCGTTCTCCTTCGCCGACCACGACATAGTCCGCGATAAGAGAGACCTCTTCCGGGCAGGCCGAGGGGTGCGGCCCGCCGACGATCGTGATCTGCTTTGCGGAGCGGATCTCGTCGACATATTTGGGATAGTCAAGACTATTCAGACTATAACAGATCACATCCCCGCCGTCAGCGGGTGAATCGACCGGTTCGAGGATGTATCCGTATTTTTCGGACGCGGCATACAGGGCGGCATAGGAGTTTCTGGCCGCTGCGATGAAACGCCAGGTTACCCGCATTATGCGAAAGAGACCGTACCGCTTGTCCCGTCAACGGTGACGACCCCGTCCGTTGGAAGATCGCCATTTAGGCGGTCGATCGTCGGGATCTCCGCGATGATCGCTCCGGTCGCGATGATCGTTTCACACTCGGTGTTGATGATCGCGGCGGGGGCCGCGTGGTTTTTCGCGAGGGCATATAAGACATAGGAGCCGACGGTCGAACCTTTTCCGTACGGAAAGACGAGAACTTTTCCGGTGATCGACTTACCGAAGAGCGGATGGGACTCATCGATGACGATACCGGTTTTCGGATCGACACCTCCGAGGAAGGATATGGGTGTATCGGTTATCAGGAGAGGGCCGGTTCCGGTCCCTTTTGCAATGCTTCGTCCCTGCAGTAACATTGGTTAATACTATTGAGTGGGAAGATTTTATAGTTTTACCAATTTTCGATTCGTATCCGGCATTCGGTATCTGCGGCTGTGCCGAAGAGATTTCCGTTCCCCTTATCATGGAAAAAAACCAAAAGAACTGTATGAACTGTATCGTCACCGGAGGAGCGGGATTCATCGGCTCGCATTTGGTGGATCTTCTTGCTGCCGGCCGGCATAACGTCACCGTGATCGACTCGATGGTTGCCGGAAGGATGAGCAATATCGAAAAAAATCTTGACAAGATAACATTTGTTTCCGCCGATCTTCTCAAAGACGGCTGGCAGAAGCATTTTGCCGGCGCAGACAGGGTCTATCATATCGCCGCCGATCCGGATGTCCGCGGATCCGCACGAAAATCCTTTGAGGTGTATGAAAACAATGTCACCGCCACGATCCGGGTTCTTGAAGCTATGAAAGAACACGGCGTAAAAGAGATCGTTTTCACCTCCACCTCGACCGTATACGGAGAAGCTTCGGTGATCCCGACGCCCGAGACCTACTCACCCATGATCCCGATCTCGGTCTACGGCGCGAGCAAACTCGCCTGCGAAGCAATGATCTCATCCTATGCCGCGACCTACGGCTGGAAAGCCTGGGTCTACCGGTTCGCAAACATCGTCGGCGCACGCAGCACGCACGGGATCATCTATGATTTCGTGCAGAAACTTCGCGCGAACCCAAAGGAGCTGGAGATCCTCGGCGACGGGCGGCAGAGCAAATCCTATCTTGCGGTCGAAAACTGCGTGAAGGCGATGATCTTTGCACCTGAAGTCTCAAACGACACCTTCAACTTTTTCAATATCGGCTCGGAAGACTGGGTCAACGTAAAGCGGATCGCCGAGCTGATCGTGGAAGAGATGGGGCTGGAAAATGTCAGGTTCAACTTCACCGGCGGCGACCGCGGATGGGTGGGCGATGTTCCGCTGATGAGACTCGGCGTCGACAAACTCAGAGCACTCGGCTGGGATCCGGCAATCACGTCTGAGGAGAGTGTCCGCCGCGCTATCCGGGCGACTCTGGCCGAGTGAAGCATCCAAAATCTCCCCTCTTTTTTTCCGGCGCCGGACCATAGAAAAAAAATTCTGTTAGAGAATATTTATCCCTCATCAACGCCAATTTCCAATCAGTGGCAACCTTTCTTGACATCTTCTGGGAGTATTTTTCCGGCAAGACGCTGCCCGCGCCGGCACTGATCGGATTCACGCTAGGTTTGGCCATAGCGGTCACGATAACGCTTATCGTAGCGCTTTTCTTTCTCGATATGTACGGCACACCCTCGTTTATCATAAAAATCGTCGGCCTCACGACGACCGCCGCAGACAATCAGCATATCGAGCTGGAACTCGTGAGCGGCAAAGATCTCGATGATATCGTTTCACTTCAGGTATATGTCAACGGCGTTCCTGCCGAACCCGTGAATCCTCCGGGAGTCTACACCCCGGGAGTACGGCTGACCTATAAGATACCGCCGGATATAGGGGACGGAAAATATGCGGTGTCGGTCGTCGGGGTCTTTAAGGACGGGATCATCGCCGAGCTGTACAACACCACGGCGAGAAAAAGTTAAAAGCAGGATCTGATCTCAGTCCCGCTTGATCTTGAGGAATTTGCCGTTTCCTGCATACTTGGCAAGGGAGCCGTCTTCCATCTGATACACCTGCCCCTCAACAAAAGCCGGCTGACTTTCCCCGCCTTTTGCCTGTTCCTTTTCTTTTTTTGCTCTGCGGAGTCTCCTCTCGAGTCCGGCCGAGAGTATGATGATGATGAAACAGAGGAGGATGAAGCCAATGAAAAGAAGCCAGCCGTCAGGTGCGAATCCGGATATTTCTGTCATTTCTTATACCTATTGGACCCGGCCTTCTTATATTTTGCCGGCGGCGAGTTTTTCGATCAGCTCGCCGGAGCGCCGGCAGCCCTCGCGTTTTGCGATTTTTTCAAGCGCTGCTGAAACACCGCTGCCGTACTGCATGGCTTTTTTGGGTTTCCAGGCGATCTCTTCCGGAAGATACTCGGCGGCAACGGTCCGAAGAGCGATTTTGCGCAGGTCGCCGCAGACCAGTTCCTCAGCAGAGAATTTCCGCGAGGCACGCACGACCCGCTCATCCATGAACGGCAGGGAATACCAGACACCAAACAGCGCCGCGACCGCGGCATCCCTTTCCCTTTGCTGAGCAAGGCCGGCAAAGTCGGCCGCCAGATCAGCACGGAGATCGGTCGATCGGCCGTAGCGTGCATACCCCCCGAAAAGTTCATCGGCTGCCTGACCGGTGAGGACACGTGACGCGCCGGCCTCTTTGGCAGTTTGGGCGATGAAGTATCCGGTTATCGCGATCTCGACGTCGAGCGGCGTGATCCGCGGGATGACCGTGATGACTTCTTCGAGTGCAGCCCTGATATCATCCGTGCCGATCTCTTTTACGGTAAGGGGGAGACCGAGGATCTCCGCGGTTTTTTCAGCCGCCGCAAGATCATGCGAACCCGGCACGCCGACCGCGATACAGGGAAGTCCCGCGAGGACCGCGACGAGCGAGGAGTCCACGCCTCCGGAAAGTGTAGTGACGGCATCCTTCGCGGTGCGGAGCGAGACGGCCGTTTCGATAGCCTCGCAAAGCGGCATATCAGGGACACACGGCTCGGCCGTGATGACGCGTTTTCCTTCGGTGAGCCCGGGCATGATATGATACTTGTCCCGGATTAAGCAGTCGTCCGTCTCGATGATGAACTCGCCGCCGCATTCAGCGAGCCGGGATGTTGCAAACGTTTCGATCCCGGCACGGTCGAGCAGCCGGCCGCTCTCTTCTATCCAGCCGGTAAGCTGCATTCAGTACCCCCGCTGAAGATTTTCGAACTCTTCTGCGATGCAGTTTCGCATCATCTTTTCCAGAGCTTTCATATCGATTGGCGGCGTGCTTTTTTCTTCGATGAGCCGGTCCATCATTCTGATCGCTTCGCTGAGATCCTTCGCATATTTATTTGCGATCCCGATCGCATCCTCGGATATGCGAACGACTTTCGTTGCCATACTTTACTGTATATCTCCACGGCAATATATAAGTAACATATCGTAACAGAATAGTGCGGGGCTGTTACAAATTGTAACTTCCAGGAGATTCAGGTGTTACAAAACGTAACTGTGAAGAAAAATAGTCGTTGAAACGGTAAATAAATCTGCAAAACGTGGAGATTGGGTGTTACCCTCCCCCCATTGGGCTGGCCCACCCGTAAATGTTTTATCCATCCGTTATAAGTTTTGAATCTATCGCCTTCTTTTCAGGCGCGGTTATCGCAATCAAACAACAAATGAAGGGGCATCATTGCTTTTTGACCGCCCGGCATTTCTCCGGGCGTAAACCGTTTAGGCATAACTCAAGAGCACATGCCAAACATTTTATCTCCAATTGACTAATAGACCCACAACTAGATAATACTATCCTTTGTGAACAAAATTAAAATTTATTATCAAACAATATGATACATACCTGAAAAATCGAGAAAAATAATCATCATTTGTGTTCAGACAATCAAATTTCAAAATCGACGCCGTATATCCGTTTCGGCACCGAGCCGTGAACACGCCGCATATCCTCAAAAGTCACTGCGCCCTCCTGGAGAAGTTTCTGCATCCTTCTGGGGACCGAACGCGGACCGTTCACCGCACCCGGCCGTGAAAGATCGTCCATGTAATCACTCTCGAGCGTGAACTCCCGTTTTTCGGCAAACCACTGATCCAGAAACGGCTCTCTGACCGTTATCGAAGGATGAAGCGGCGTCTCGCAGGTCGCAAAATGCTTCACGACCCTTGATGGATCCATCCCGCAGGATTTTGCGAGAGCCGGCACGTCCCCGCACGGTCCGGACTCCGCATGGATCTGCAGTGAACAACCAAGCTCGCCTGCAAGCGTAAGGGCTCTTTCAAGGATGCGGTTTGACGCCTCCCACACCTCCGGCGTCACCGGATAATGCGGCCTGCCCGACTTCAGCCCGATACATCTGCCTTCACTGACATACTCGGCGGCGATATCGAGAGCCCCGCACATCAGCTCCTCGGCAGCCGTTAGGCCGAGCCTTTCCGAAAGCCGCCCGATCTCGGCCGGGTGAACGCCCGCGACCGGATAACAGATACACCCAAGCTCGTTCACCATCGTCGAAACCGTCAGCAGTTCATCGAATACCTGACGGTAATCCGCAGGCGTATGGGGCGTAACGCCGCACGACCAGGAGGGAAGCGAGACTAAAACGATGTGCGTCCCGCCGGAACGCATGAACTCTTTGACGACCGACGGGCCGACGCCTGTCCTCCGGTTGATATGAAAATGATCGTCGAGGATCGGAAATTTTTCCATCACTCAAGGATCTTCATCAGCGGATAGCCGTCTTCGAACTTCAGGCTTGCACGGCAGACCGCGTCGCCGTACTTCGTTTCGATAACGGCATCGTACATCGCCCCGGTAAGTTCCGAGTACCCGAACGGATTTTCATTCATCAGGTTTTTGTCCAGCCGGACCGTGATCTTCGTCACATACGGCTGAAGAGAGACCGCACTTTCGATAGCGGCCTCCACGATCTCTGCGGTCGAACGTGAGATGGGCGTTCCCACAAACTGGTGGTAGAGCGCCCCGAGTTTGATCGCCGCTTCGAACACGGCGTTTTCTCTGTCTGTTGCCATTTTATTACCTCATGGGTGCGGTGAACTTGATCAGGCCGTTCCTCGGCTGGAACACTTCGCCGTCCATCCGCATTCTTTCGAGAATGTGTTCGACCTCATCCCTCTTATAATGATATTTGTTCTCCATCGTCTCCATGATCTGCTCCACCTTCGCGACCCGGTCGTCGCTTGCCTGGATCAGCGTCTCGATCGTCTCTTTAAGTTCGCGGCGGATCGCACGGCCCGATCTGGACGTGCCGGTGGTGATCTTGTCGATATCGAGAGCGCCGGTCTTCGCATCGTAGGCGACCTGTCTCAGGCAGGTATCCACGATCTTGACCACACGCTCCGCATCCTCCTGCTCGACCTCATCGGCAAGACGCACGCGTGCGCTCGCTTCTGCGAGCCGGACGAGCGCTTCCAGCTGACGGGCGGTGATCGGGACCGGTTTGTCGGAGTTTTCGTAGGCAACGCTTCGAAGGCTCTGATAATACTGGACGAGAACATCCTTCGCTTCTTCTTTCAGAAGAGGGAAGCAGTTTCGTTTTGCGTAGGCCAGATACTTTCGAAGCATCGCGGCATCGATCTCCGGCGTGACCGGGGCGAGTTCGCGTTTGAAGTACTCATCGTCCGCTCCCGGGATCGGGTACTTCTTGTGCCGCATCAGTTTTTCACCTGCCGAGTGGGCCTTGATGATGTGGCGGGCGATGTTGAGATCTCTCACCGCGTCCGGCTGATCCTTCATGATGAAGATCAGATCGAAACGGGAGAGAAGGGACGGGGGCATGTTGATCTGTTCGGAGATGTTTGCATACTCGTCGAAGCGGCCGAGCTTCGGGTTCGCGGCGCCAAGAAGCGAACAGCGGGTCCGCAAGGTCGCGTTGATGCCGGCTTTTGCGATGGAAACCGACTGCTGCTCCATCGCTTCGTGGAGCGAGGAACGGTCGTCTTTTTGCATCTTGTCCATCTCATCGACCGCGGCGATACCTTTGTCCGCGAGAACGAGCGCTCCGGCTTCAAGCGTCCAGCGCCCGTCGCCCAGATCATCTTTGACCGCGGCGGCCGTCAGACCTGCCGAGGACGCGGATTTTCCGGACGTATAGATACCGCGGGGAGCAAGTTTGATGACATACCGAAGCAGCTGGGACTTGGCGATACCCGGGTCACCGACTAAAAGGATATGGATGTCGCCTCGAAGATTCGAGCCGTCGGGCATTTCTTTCGGGATGCCGCCAAACATCTGGAGAGCGATAGCTTCCTTGACCTCGTCGTTTCCGTAGATGGTCGGGGCGATAGACCGCGAGATCTTGCCGTAGACACCCGGATCAGAGGCCATCTCTTTGATGGCCTTCTCATCCTCTTCGGAGATGTTGACCTCTTCGAACTCTTTGATGGAGATCTCGATCGAGTTGCACTCGATGTAGAGGTCGAAGACGGTGCTTTTCTGGCCGCCGACGACCCGCTGCACGCTTCGAAGGATACCGTTCACGATAACGCGGTCACCCGGCGAGACTCTGCCGCAGAGATCGTCGATCGTGTCGATGTCGATGTTCTGCGGCTGCTCGCCTCCGCGGAGTCCTTCGGGGGTCTCCTGGACACGGAGTTTCTGCGAGTCGATGAAGGTCGATTTGCTCTGCACGAGTTCGAGCTTTTTGAGCGTACACTCGGCGTGCCCGCACATGTCCGGCTCGGAGTAGGAGCCGTACTCCTGTTTTTTGTAGGTGATATGCCCGTTCACGCAGCGGAACGCTCCGGTGACGAGCCGCGGGCGGACTTCCGTCACCCGGCGGACGATCCCGTCGATGCTGACGAATTTATTGATGTCTTCTGCCCGGATGTCCCTGATCTGGGTCTTTCGCGGGAGGTGGAAGAATCTGATATTGACTTTTCCGATTATGGTATCGGAGATGTCGTTTCCTTCGACATCTTTTCCGGTGATGAGCCGTGAGGTCCGGATCGCGTCTTTGACGTCCTCTAAGGTCTTTCCCGGGTGTTCGAGCAGTTCATCAGCGAGAACGACCCCGATCTTTCCGTATTTTTCGAGGACCCCGTAGTCTATCTCCAGAGAGCGCTCGCTTGGGTATTCACGCGAGATCTTATTGAGTTCGCTTTTGTATTTTTTCTTGAGAAACCCGGTCCACTCTTCGACCCGGTCTACAACTTCCAGTTCAACTGCCATGTTCCTCCATAATCGTTATACTTTGGCGTGAGGAGATATGAAGATGTCATCCGGTTCAGCACTGGGTGATCAGATAGGAGGTCGAGGTCTTCGAGAGAAGATCGCCGTCGACACTGCCGCGTCTGACCTCCGCCTCGGCGAAGATGATGCGTCTTCCTTTCCGGATGATCTTTGCGACGGCGAAGATCTCGTCGTCTTTTGTTCCGCGTATGAACTCTGTCGTTTCCGAGATCGTCGTGGTCCCTGATCCGGTATCGAGCTCGGCTAAAATCGCAAGCGCGATAGCCTCGTCGGCAAGGATGACGTAAAAGCCGCCCTGAAGAAATCCGATCCCGTTGTGGAACTCTTTTTTCGCTGTCATTTTCAAAACGGCCGTCCCGCCGCCCCAGGAAACGGGGCTGATCCCAAGCGTCATGAAGGTGGGATTTGCCTCTGCGCCGACCGATGCGATCTTTTCAGCGTATTCATGCATGGGAATAGATTCTCTCTTGGGGAACAAGAGATTTCCGCTTTTCCCCTTTCGACGAACAGAACTATATAGGCCAGGGAATAATACTCCAGCATGCAACCATCTCTCGACGTGAGAAATCCTGCCACGAATGAAGTCATCGGCACAATAAAAAACACCACGCCTGATGATGTGGATATGTGCGTGACTGCGGCACAGGAGATCCTTCCCGTTTGGGAAAAGACCGCCGCATCGAAACGTTCTGTACTGTTTGTTAATGCGGCGTCCCTGATCCGTTCACGGGCGGAAGGGCTTGCCGCTCTTCTGACGACCGAACAGGGAAAACCGCTTCGCGAGGCGCGTGACGAGATCCTTGGATCCGCTCATGTGTTTGAGTATTATGCTTCGGTATGCGGGAGCATTCCGGGCGATGCACGCGATCTGCCGGGATACGGGTATCTGAACGTTGTTAGAAAACCGCTCGGGGTCTGCGCCGCGATCATTCCCTGGAACATGCCGGTGATGATCTTTGCCTGGAAGGCGGGAGCGGCGCTCGCCTGCGGGAACGCGGTCCTCGCAAAGCCTTCGAAGACCGCCCCCTTAACGATCATAAAGATCGCTGAGGCTCTTCACGAGGGAGGATTTCCAAAAGAAGCTCTGCAGATCGTGACCGGGTCAGGAGAGCAGACGGGGTCTGCCCTGATCACGCATCCGGATGTCCGGCATATCTCGTTTACGGGTTCGATCCAGTCGGGAAAGGCGGTTTCGCTTCAGGCGGCTCCGCATCTGAAAAAGCTGACGCTGGAACTTGGGGGGAACGACAGTTTCATCGTGACGAGAACGGCGGATATCGAAGCGGCGGTGAAAGCGGCGGTGAGGAACCGGTTCTACAACTGCGGGCAGGTCTGCACGTCGGCGAAGCGGATCTTAGTGGATGAACATATCGCGGAGGAGTTCGTGCACAAGGCGGAGGTGATGCTTTCGGGGTATGTTGTGGGGAACGGGCTAGAGAAGGTGAATATGGGGCCGCTGAACAATGCGAATCAGCTGGCGCTGATCGAGGCGTTTGTGGAGGGGGTCCTGGATAGGGACGAGGCGCAGCTTGTCTACGGGGGGAAGCGGCTGGATATGCCGGGGAATTTCTATGCGCCGACGCTTTTGAAGAATGTGAGTCCGCTGGCGGTTTCTGAGGAGATCTTCGGGCCGGTGATGTCGGTGATCCCGTTTGGTTCGCCGGATGAGGCTTTGGATATCGCAAACTCGACGATGTACGGCCTGGGGTCTTCGGTGTGGACGTCGGAGATCAGCACGGCGCGGAAGTTTGCGGAGGGGCTCCGATGCGGGGTGGTGTGGGTGAATAAGCATCTGACGCTTCCGCCGGAGATGCCGTTTGGCGGGGTGGGGAACTCGGGGTTCGGCAGGGAGAACGGGCGGGACTTCGTGTATGAGTATACGGAGCCGAAGAGTATTTTGTTCGGGTGAGGCGGGTCGACGGCGCAGACGGCGATCTTAGCTGAGGCGGGGATCTTTAGATCCCTTAGCCGAGCAAGGCTTTGCCTTGCGACCAAATCTTTGATTTGCGATCCGGCGCGGAGCCCGACGCGGTGGAAATATCTTAATTTTTGAGATGAATTGTTAACATATCTCTGTGATTAGGATATCCCCACCGCGGGACGCTCCGCGCCGGATCGCAAATCAAAGATTTGCTCAGCTAAGGTCGTCGACTTCGTCGCCAACCCGCAGTCACCCTCCCGCACCCCAAATAAAAAAGACGCCGAATAGATCAAATCTCAGATTTGCGAACGGTTTTTCCCACAGAATTTATCCAAAACTGCGGATGTGTTATTTCAAAAACCCGCACGGGATATCCACAGCGCATTTCCCGCAGACGTTCGCCCCGTATCTCTTCTCATTCTCCTGACACAGCGAAAAGCAGACCCGGCGATCGAATCCCTCCTCGCTCAGCGCCCCCGTCGGGCAGTTTTTCACGCACTTCAAACACTTGCCGGTCAGTTTATACAGACACCTCTCCTCCGTCTCCGGCATATCGGCGACGACCGGCAGATCGGTTACGATCGAGCCGAACCGTCCGCACGAACCGACACGCGTTATCAGAAGATTGTTCAGACCAAACGTCCCGAGACCCGCGATCTCCGCGACGTGCCGCTGCGACCAGCAGCTCATCAGAATCTGTTTGTCCAGATGGACGGCGTTTTCTGCAAATGCTGCCCGAAATCCGCGGTCCCTGAGGTAATCGATCAGAGAGGTGTTTAAGGAGGCGATCAGCCGATTCGTCTCGACATAACACTCGGCCCACCTCTTCGAAGCGTATCTCCCTGAAACATTCGAAAGGGCGACCTCCTTTTGAAACGGCAAAAAATAGGAAATGACGACCGTCGGATCGGAAAGGATCTCGGCCGGCATCAGATGTCCCGGCATCACGGTGGTTTTCAAACCGGGAAACATCAGAGAATCACAGTCGGCAAAACCGACCAGCGGTTTTCGCAAGTAGGAAGCGTCTTTCACATACTTTTCGATGAAGGCTGTGATCTCCTCCCGCATCCGTCTACTCCTTGAAGACCATGTCCAGAAGATCGACTGCCTGGACGAGCCCATAGGAACCCTTCGCCTGCACCTCTTTTTCGGTGTACACGGAGACTTCGTCCGGTTCGCCGAGTCCGCGGATCGCAAACGGGACCGGGTCATTTGTGTGGGTCTTTTTCGCGATCGGGGTCGGGTGATCGGGCATCAGCATGATGCAGCCGTCGAAGTTGTCGAGGATATAGCCGACGGCTTTATCCAGATTTTCGATTGCTTTGATCTTCTCTTCAAGACTTCCGAGGTGACCTGCCTCATCGGTTGCCTCGACATGCATATACACGAAGTCCGCATCGCCGTTCGCGGTCTCGACTGCCGCCTGAGCTTTTCCAAGGAAGTTCGTGTCGAGATAGCCGGTCGCTCCGGGGACCTTGACGACTTCCATTCCCGCACATTTTGCAAGACCGAACAGCAGATCGACTGCCGAGATGACCGCTCCCTTCTTATGATATTTTTCAGAGAATGCCGGCATCGCAGGCTTCGGTCCTCCGCTCCACGGCCAGATCGTCGTCGCCGGATTTTTTCCTGCGGCGATGCGCTTTTTATTTACCGGGTGGTTCTCGAACACATCGGAGGCCCGCACGATATAGTTCATCAGACGCTGTGCATCCTCTCCTTTCGGGAGGTAGTCGTTGATGACCTCGCCGACGATGTCGTGGGGAGCGGTCGTCTCTGAACCTTTGCCGTCTGGAAGCATCATCACATTTCTGTAGGAGACGCCCGAATACCAGCCGGCTTCAGGGATCTTCTCTTTGAGAGCCTCGAAAAGCTCCGCTCCCTCAGCGCTCGAGATATGGCCGGCCGCAAAATCCTTCATCCTGCCGTTTTCGATCGTGACCAGATTGCACCGGTAGGCGAGTTCCCCCTCTCTGAAAGGGATCCCCATGCTGAGCGCCTCGAGCGCTCCCCGGCCGGTGTAATATTTCAGCGGATCGTAGCCGAGGATCGACATGTTCGCAACATCCGAACCCGGGGAGAGCGAGTCGTCCACGGTCTTGAGCATGCCGCATCTGCCTTCACGGGCGATCCTGTCCATATTGGGTTTGTGTGCCGCTTCGAGCGGGGTCTTTCCCCCAAGCTCTTCAAGAGGCTCGTCAGCCGCACCGTCAGCAAGAATAAGGATATATTTCATGAAACTCTCCCTCATATATCCGGCGGGCATCGGAATAAATTGCATGGTTGCGACACACAAAGCCCGAATGCTAATTAGTGAGGCGGCTCCTATGTATTAAGAGACATATGGATATTCTGAAAGGGGCGTGCATGGCGGTCGCCGACAGTGTGCCGGGAGTTTCCGGCGGAACGATCGCGTTTTTACTTGGATTTTATGATAAGTTCATCTCTTCGGTGGACGATATGCTCACCGGGACGATGGAGAGAAGAAAGGCCGCGCTGCCGTTCCTGCTCAAACTCGCCGTCGGTTGGGCAGCTGCGTTTCTCATCTGCGCCGTGATCCTCGCAAATCTTTTTGATACCTATATTTATGAAATAAGTTCGCTTTTTATCGGTCTGACCGTATGCACCGTCCCGATCGTCGTGATGGAGGAGCGCTCGAGCCTGAAAAATCATTATCCGCATATCATCTTCACCGCGCTCGGCGTGGCGGTGGTTCCTCTGATGATGTACTTCAATCCGGTCTCCCGCGAAAGTTCGGTGGATCTGACGCAGATATCTCCTCAGCTTGCACTGTTTCTTTTTATTGCGGCGGTGTTAGCGGTCTCGGTGATGGTTCTTCCGGGGATATCAGGCTCGACGATGCTTCTGATCATGGGACTGTACGTCCCGCTGATCTCGGCTGTGAGTGCGGTCATCCATCTTGAGCTGGCGTATGTGCCGATGCTCGTCGTCTTCGGGCTCGGAATGATCACCGGGCTTGTGTTCATCGCAAAACTTCTGAGATACTGCCTCGAAAAATACCGTTCGCAGACGATCTATCTCAGTATCGGGCTTCTGATCGGCTCACTGTATGCGATCGTTCTCGGGGCGACCACGCTGGATGTGCCAAGACCCCCGATGAGTTTTGAGACGTTCAGCATCCTGTTCTTTTTGCTTGGCGCCGGCATCCTTGCCCTCCTTCAGTATCTGAAGAAGAGAGCTGAGAAAAAAGCTGCGTAAAGTGGTTCAGATTCCCTGCGGATTTCTGTACTGCAGATACGAAAGGAACCTTTTGACAGCAGGCGAGACGGTATTTTTATCCCGGAATGCGATCCCGATATCGCGGAATGCCGGGACATCCAGTTCTTTTGCCGTGATGTCGTAGGGAATACGCGTTAATATCAGCTGCGGCAGGATACTGATCCCAAGTCCGCTTTCGACCATCGACATTATGGCATAATCATCCCACGTCGTAAAATGCACGTCGGGCTTAAGGTCATACCGTTCAAAAATTTCCGAGATTTCTGCTTTCCCCCCTTTTTCCAGAAGCATGAAAGGATATTTTTCCAGTTCTTTGATCGGAAAACGTTCACGAGCCGCCAGTGGGTGATCTTTTGGAAGAATAACAAGCAGTTTGTCCTGTTCCAGAAAGATGGTTTCCAGATCCGAAGGTGCCGGCAGACGGAGAAATCCGCAGTCCACCCGGCCTTCGCGGATCCAGGTTTCGATCTCCGTGTAATCTCCCAAAAGCAGTTCGTAGTCGATGTTTGGATAATCTTTTTGAAATTCCTTGATGATATTGGGCAGCCAGTGGGTCGCCACGCTGGAGAACGTTCCGATCCGAATAAGGCCTGACTCCAGACCATGGAGTTCATTCACCTGAACCAGTAGATTTTGATACTCTTCCAAGACGCGTTTGGCATGCGGCAGAAGTATCACACCGTCTGAGGTCAGTCTGACTCCGGACCTTCCCCTCTGCAGGAGGGATACGTTCCATTCAATTTCCAGATCACGGATCATCCGGCTTATCCCTGACTGGGAGTATCCTAAGAGTTCTGCAGCTCTGGTAAAACTTCCGGACTCCACTGTTTTTGTAAATGCCTGGTATTTCAGAATATTTGTGTCCATCGTCAGGTTCCTTTAACCATCTGTTTTTGTCATGCTAATCATAATAAATATTTGGTAATGTCATCATTTCAAATATCCATAGAACCATATCTGTAAAGACGGCATGAACGGGGAATTTATAAAATATACTGCAGCACTGCTTTTATTTGGTTCAAACGGGGTCGTTGCAGCCAGCATTGCCCTTTCGAGTTATGAGATCGTCTTTTTACGGACGCTTATCGGGAGTATTCTGCTGATCGGGCTGTTTCTCATCCTGCATGGAAAACTCACCGTTTTTAACCATATGCGCCAGTTTGCCTATCTTGCCGTCTCCGGAATAGCGATGGGAGCCGGGTGGATGTTCCTGTATGAAGCCTATCAGCAGATAGGAGTCAGTCTTTCCTCTCTGGTATATTACTGCGGACCGGTGATCGTAATGGTGCTTGCTCCGCTGTTGTTCCGCGAAAAGCTGACACGGCAGAAGACAGCCGGATTTTTTGCCGTTCTTCTTGGCATCATTCTGGTGAATGGTCAGGCTCTTTTTGCCGGCACGATCAGTTTCGGTTTATTCTGCGGTGCTATGTCGGCTGTTATGTATGCGGTGATGGTGATTTTTACGAAGAAGGCGACGCACATCACAGGTCTGGAAAATTCGATGGTGCAGCTGTTCATCAGTTTTCTGACGGTTGCCGTTTTTACCGGGATAGTCAAAGGGTTTGCATTTGAGATCGCAGGAGAAGACATCCTGCCGATCCTGTTTCTCGGCGCGGTCAATACAGGCATAGGATGTTATCTGTATTTTTCTTCTATCGGCCGGCTGGATGTCCAGACAGTGGCGATCTGCGGCTATCTCGAGCCATTGTCAGCGGTAGTTTTTTCCGTCCTGCTTCTTGGCGAGGTGCTGTTTCCGATGCAGATCTTCGGTGCGGTGCTTCTTCTCGGAGGTGCGGTTTTGGGAGAGATGTCGGGGTCTTCGGGCAGAGGAGAGAAGGTCTGAGGTCGTCGTCTATGATCAACTCCTGCCGTTTGCCTCATCTCTTCACCCGCTACGCCCTGCCCTTTCTGATTTTCCGCGGGTTATTTATCCCGGGCAGTCCAACTATTGAACACTGAAAACTTCCGGGCACCATTCATGACACACGAACAAAAAAACATCCTATCTGTACGGGATATGGAACGTGAAGAAATAGACAAACTCCTCTGTTCTGCAGCAGCCTTCGACCGCGGGAACTATACCGGCCGCGAACTCGACGGCAAACTCCTCGCCGTCCTCTTTTTCGAACCAAGCACCCGGACCCGCATGTCCTTCTCCGCTGCAATGATGCGGCTTGGCGGCAAGATCCTCAACCTCGGCAGTGTCGAAGCCACCTCCATCACCAAAGGCGAGACCCTGTCTGACACGATACGCGTCATCTCCGGATACTGCGATGCGATCGTCCTGCGTCACCCCAAAGAAGGCGCCGCCCGTCTTGCAAGCGAAGTCGCCTCGGTCCCTGTTATCAACGGAGGCGACGGCGCCGGCCAGCACCCGTCCCAGACCCTGCTCGACCTGTTCACCATCCGCGAATCCATGCGGATCGAAAACATCGACGTCGGCCTGCAGGGAGATCTCAGATACGGAAGGACCGTCCACTCCCTCGCCTTTGCCCTCGCCAAATACAATAATGTCCGTATCCATACCATAGCTCCCGACGGACTCGATTTTCCGCGATATATCAAAGAAGACCTGCTGGATGCCGGTATAGAACTCATCGGCCATGACAATATAGAAGAGGCAGTTTCCGAGCTCGACGTGCTGTATGTGACCCGCCTCCAGCGCGAGCGGTTCCCTGACCCGGTCGCTTTTGCAAACTATGCATCCACCTACCGGATCACTCCCGAACTCCTGGAACTTGCCAAACCCGGCATGATCGTTCTTCATCCTCTCCCCCGCGTTGACGAGATCGATCCGGCAGTCGACGCTCTCCCGTGCGCCAAATACTTCGAACAGGCGCACAACGGCGTTCCTATCAGAATGGCCATGCTGAGCGAGGTGATGAACTGATGGTGCGCACTATCTCAGACGGGATCGTCATCTCGCCGATCAAAAACGGCACTGTCATCGACCACATCACCCCGGGAGAAGGGCTGACCGTTCTCCGGATCCTCGGGATCCGCGACGGAACGAACGTCACCGTCATCGTCGCATCCAATGTTCCCAGTTCACGCGGCGGGCGAAAGGACATGGTCAAGATCGAAAACCGCGAACTCCTCAAAGATGAAGTGGATAAAATCGCTCTCGTCGCCCCGGACGCGACCATCAGTATCATCAGAAACTTCAAAGTCTCGGTGAAAAAAACCGTTGAGGTCCCAAAAAAGATCATCGGCGTCATCAAATGCCCAAATCCGAACTGTATCACCAACACAAAAGAGCCGGTCCAGAGCCGCTTCGTCGTCCACCCCAGAGGATTCCGCTGTCAGTATTGCGACTCTCTCATCTCCTGCGAGATGGACATCGGCGATTATATCTGAAGATTTTCTTTATTCCAGAGACGGATCATCTCTTCTATGACATGAAGAGGCGCCGTCGTTTTTATCCCGGTATCGCAGAAATGCGTGCGGGTCGTGTAGTATCCTGCGTCATTTAAGCTCGCGATCAGTTCTTCCATATTCGGCGGCGAGACCTTCATGTTCCGGGAAACGATGTGATAATCATAGTATGTGCATGTTTCCGGCTCTGCGAGGAGATATGTCAGCAGCTTTTCCATCTGTCTTTTTGTGCCGAACTGCAGTTCGGGCAGGATTTCCTGCATGTCGGCAAGGACCTCCTTTTCCTGCAGAGGCCCCATCCACAAGGGACCTACAGGTATGGTCTCGACGCCGCAGTGGGGGCAGATATGCGTTTTCGGGAGAAGACTCCCCTTCTGCTCGGCACGGTAGAGACACTTCGGGCACTGCATCACAAATCCCATCTGACCGATCGTTTCATCGGCGGCCGTGACTTTGCCTATGACCCGAACATGCGAGCGGAAGTAGTGGGACTTCGCAAAACTCAGGATCGGCTTCATGCCGCGGTCGTATTTCACAAGTTCCCGGGCCATCGCCCCCATCATCATCCTAAGACCCACTTCCGCATGATACTCGGTGTTTCTCGGCGTCGCAAAATATCTGCGGCAGCCTGCCTTGAAATGCGCTCCGCAGAGAGGGGCCGTGTCCGTCGCCGTGACAAAGAGAAAATGTTTTGCGGCCCGTGAAGCTGCATCGAGAAAAGGTACCGGCGTGCCGAACGGATCGAGATCGATCGAATCGAACCGGGCCGTGCACATCAGCCGGTTCGCATCATCGCAGGTCACGCTGATATCGCCGCCCAGTTTCTCCGCATTCGCCCGGATTATCCTGACCGCCTGCTCGTCCCGGTCATTGATCGTGACCGGTATTTTTGCCTCGTTGGCGATCCGAAGGCCGCGAACGCCCGTTGCCGCCATCGCGTCCAGATAATCAGCCGGCTGTATGATCTTCGTGAGGAGTACCGTCATATCGCGGTTGAACTCCATTTTGGTGTTGTAAAAGACCGGAGCCGAGCCCGGCGGAAACTGAGTGTTTTCGTCCTGGACCGGGGCGGTAAAAGTCGTGCTCCCTTCCGTGATCTCCCTGCATTCCATGATTGACCCCAAAAAATGTAAACGGGCATGTAGGGATTCGAACCCTAGATATTCAGCTTAGGAGGCTGACGCCATATCCTGGCTTGGCTACATGCCCTGATTCTCATAATTATTCGGGCTTCACGGGGATATCTTTTTCGAAGCGGCACACCCACAAATACGATACATGAGTCTGGCTGGGTATGGAAAGATCATCCGTCCGATGAACGCGGGCGTCTCGGGTATCACCGCAGGCATCGCCTACTTTATCGCTAGCGGCACGCAGCCGCTTTTTGCGGCGCTGCTGTTTTTTATCGTGCTTGTGATCTGCGGTGCAGGAAACGTACTGAACGACGTGTTTGATAAAGAGATCGACAAAGTGAACCGGCCGGATCGTCCGATCCCGTCGGGAGCGGTCACGCCGCGGGGCGCTGTCGTATGGGCAGGTGTCCTTTTTGGTGCGGGGATCATCGCCGCCTGTTTCACGAACTTCTGGTGTCTTGGTATCGCTCTGGTGAATACGATCCTATTGATCATCTATGCGGCAAAGTTCAAGGGTGTCCCTCTGATGGGCAATCTGAGCGTAGCCTATCTTTCGGGGAGCATCTTCCTCTTCGGCGGGTTTCTGGTCGGGCCGGAGTCCTTCCTCGTGATGCTGCCTCTGTTTGCCATCACGTTCTTCGGGACGCTCGCACGCGAACTGCTCAAGGATGCCGAGGACATCGAGGGGGATCGGATCGGCGGGGCACGGACCCTTCCGATGCGAATCGGGGTCCGGGGAACCGCAGTCCTCGCCGTGATTTTTGTTCTGTGCGCCGTGCTCTTCAGCTTTGTTCCGTTCCTGACCTGGGGGATCGTCTATCTGGTGCTGATCGGCGTCGTGGATGCGTTCATCATTCTGGTGACGATCCGGGCGCTGGGATTTACGCGGCCCGACGAACTTTCTGCTTCGAACTGCACGGCGTATCTGAAGTACGGGATGTTTGCGGCCCTCTTTGTGTTTCTGCTGATGGAAATCTTTGCGGTTTTCCTGTGAAGAGCCTGATAATTCAGAACATATTAATATCCGTGAGGTTGAAGGATTAATAAGCATACTTGGGGTAGCATGAAAGTATTAGTAAAAGATAATCTGCACATGGCGGAGGCAGGATCCTACTTCCGGGGCTCTGTACTGATCGAGGGAGACTTTCTTGTTCCGCCCCGGACGTACTTCTGGCGTGATCTTGTGGTTACCGGAAAACTCTTTTTGTGCCCCGAGTCCCACGTTGCCGGGAATGTGACCTGTAATGGTGCGGTCGTCTGCCGTGATTCGGTGATCGAGGGGGAGCTGAACGCGGGAACAGAGCAGCTGACTGTGTGTGATAATGCAAAAGTCCGGGTGATCCGGTCTGACGGGAACGTTCTGCTTCGGCCGGGCGTCATTTCCGCCGAGGTGAGGGGGGTCAATATTTTAGTGATGGGCAAGATCCAGTGCGGGAAGCTGATGGGCAAGAACACCCGTGTTGTTACGAACTAACATCCATCTTTTTTACATCTGCACTACAAGATATACGTATGACAGATGTCGTTTTGATCTCCGGAAGCCCGCGGGCGAAAGGAAATACTGAGTATGCACTGAATGTATGCAAGGACGCGATCGAGAAGAGGGGGCTCTCGGCAAAGATCATCTCGCTTCGGGGAAATCCGATCCAGGGTTGTATCGCCTGCGGTGAGTGTAAGAAAAACGGAAAATGCAGTTTGAAAGACGGACTGAATGATATGCTTGATGATATCAAGGCGGCAGACGGGTTTATCATCGGAGCGCCGGTGTATTTCGGAACGGCACGCGGGGATGTGATGAACTTAATCCAGCGTGTTTCGATGATCGCCCGGTCGAACGGGAACTGGCTTTCAGGGAAAGTCGGCGGTCCGGTGGTCGTGGCACGACGCGGGGGTCTGACCTCGACGCTGCAGGAGATGCTGATGTCCTTTTTCATTTCGGATATGATCGTCTGCGGTTCAACTTACTGGAACATCGCGTTCGGCCATGGACCGGGCGATGTCGCAAATGATGCAGAGGGCATGGCGACGCTGGAGAAGTTCGGCGATAATGTGGCGGGACTCATCCTGCAGCTGAGAAAATAATTCAGAGAATATCTACTAACCCTTTTTTTCAAATAGGACTTACGCGGTGTTTGTGTAACTCTAATTCGTAAAGGAGTTTTTTGGGTGTGGAAACATAAAAATAACCAACCGCGAATCGGCGCGAATCCGCCCTTCGGGCGAGAAGAATCGGATTTGCTATTCCTCACTTTCGCAATACAGCTTCGCTGTCTTGCTCATCCCTCATCGGGATCGTTCGGGCAAATCCTGTCGCCGCCCCAGCGGCTCCCGATAGTAATTTCTCCCCCTCTTTTTCATTAAAATACTCCCTAAATATTTCCTTCAGGAGGTGCCGGGGCACCGACAGGATTTGCCCGAACGGTCCCGATGAAGGGACGAGCCGTCGTGGCTGAAAGACACGACGAGCGAGAGTGAGGATCAGCAAATCCGATTCTGGGAGCAAGCCAAAGGCTTGCGGGATTCGCGCCGATTCGCGGTTGGTTTTTCTCTTGCGACCACATCTAGCTATCTCTCTCGAATTGGATCCACACCAACACCGCTTAAGTCCTATCCAGCGAATCAGCAAGTCCCTGTTCATTCAATAGACAAGAGTCAGCTTGCCGTTCTTCGCCACTTCGGCCGCCAGATAGGTTGGCGGCTGCTTTGATGCCAGCACCGAGATCTTTGCATGCAGGCATTTCCTGACGAGTTCCGCCGTCACCTTGCCTGAGACAAGGACCGCGGTGCTTTCCGGCGGGATACCCTCTATGAGTAATCGACCGACGACCTTGTCCAGCGCAGTAAACTGACCAAGATCCTCGGCTGATGCCGCGATCGTTCCGCCGACAAACGCCTTCGCCCCAAACCCGCCTGCCTTGATCACGTCGCTGGAAAATGCATGATTCAGAATATTTTTCGGCACCGGGATGCATGACTCAAGGACCGGCATCTTCTCCGGATCCAGATACGACGCCGTGCCCCCGCATCCGGAGAGCACACTTTTTTTTGGAAGAAGCACCTTGAACGGATTTTTCGTCAGCACACTCACGCCCGTTTCCGTCAGCATCACCGACTCGATATCCGCATACGGCACGATCCCCTCCGTCGTCAGATACCCCGCGGCAAACTCTTCGGCCATCTCATTCAGCATCATCACGGTCGAAAGACCCCGTCCGTTCACCGTCAGGGAAACCGGCTGCTCATTCAGGAGACCATGGTGAAATGCTGTCATCTGCGTGATAGGATATTGGTTTGGTACATTAAAAAGAATGGCGGGTATCCGATCGCCAAAACACGCCCTCCAGCAAAATCAGCCAGAGGACACCTGAAAATGCCCTGTAAAAAAAAGATCAGGGAAGTCTGATCGTCCCGACGATACGCAGCTTGCCCCCGTCCAGATAATGGATCACCGCTGAATCACCCGGCTTATACACAAGCGGCGTATCCAGTTCGAGCGTCAGCTTCGGCGCGTGCCAGTCCGATCCGTTCTCCACCTTCGTCACCCGTGCAGACAAAAACTGCATCCAGTGTCCGACAGACACGACCATCTGCTCCTTGATCTCTCCCGGCCAGTACTTCACCAGGCGTGCGTCGCCCGTCACCGTCGTCGTGTGGGTCACTTTCGGATCGGTCGTAAGAACGAAACCCCGATCCAGCTCCTCAGCATCGATATCCTTCAAAGCGCAGCCCACACGGTCGCCCGCATACGCCCAGGCAAAATCATCATCATGCTTCTGGACCGACCTGATCTGAGCGGTCTTATCCAGCGGTTCGACCCGCATCTTATCATGCTTCTTGATCCACCCGTCCGCGACGCATCCGAGGATCACCGTTCCAATACCCCGCACATTGAAGTGGTGATCGATCGGAACCGATCCGACTGCCCCCTCCTTCGGCTCGATATCCGGCTGATTTGCCGCACGCTCAAGAAGTCCGACGGAAAGGCCGATGAAATCCTCTTCCATTATCGTATAATTCTCAAGCACCGTTCCTTTGATCAGCGGGGCGATCTGATTCGGCTGGATATAATTCTTCAGAATGATCGTCCCGTTCTTCACCCCTGCACAATCAAGCATCAGGATCCACTCGGCGACCATCGGCGTGATCTCAGAGATCACCACGATCGCCTCATGAGACATGGAAACGACATAAAATAACGGAGCAAGTCTGTCCGGATACCTCGTCGGTTCCAGAAGCGTCACGGTGTCGTGACCTTTTTTCAGATTATAGAATGTGATATCGGTACTGGTCCCCTTCTTCCCGAGATCCCGGGCATATCCATTCGGGGCAAGTACGGCGACTGTTAAGTTCGGCATGGTTATACTCATTGGTGTTTGCGGATGATTATATTTATGGGTTTTATGGGTCCGCCTCCCCTGCCCACTCAGTACACTCTGTAGAAAAAGACGAAAATCTCTCCAAAAATCCCGCAAGATTTATCTCTTCATCATACACATTAACAGATATGAAAAATGTGAAAACGTCAGTTGATGGAGATATTCTTACAATTACGGTCGATCTTTCCCAGGAAGTCGGACCTTCATCCTCTGGAAAAACGATCATCATCGGCTCCAGCATGGGAAATAAACCCATCGACCGCAAACACCCCGATGTCCGCGTTGGTGTGAACGTTTATAAGAAGGTATAAGACTTTCGCCCCATTCTATTTTCCATGACCAGTCTACGTTCACGTATCCAACGGGTGTATGTATGCGTCCGTATGTGATAATCAACGCAGCAATGAGTGCTGACGGAAAACTTGCCACCCGGGAACGAAAACAGACCAAGATCTCCGGTCCTGACGATTTTCTCAGAGTTGACACGCTCCGCGCCGAGTCCGACGCAGTGATGGTGGGCATAGGAACAGTCCTCTCCGACGACCCTTCGCTGCGGCTGAAAAGCGAGGAGTATGCCGCGGTCCGAAAAGCCGGCGGCAAAGATCCTCATCCCATGCGGGTCGTGATCGACAGCATGGCACGAATGCCTGCAGACGGGGACATGTTCAAAAAAGGACTTGGCCGCGTGGTCATCTTCGTCTCGGAAAAAGCCCCGAAGGAAAGATGTGACGCCTTGAAAGAAAAAGCCACGGTGATCTCTGCGGGTGCGGATTCGGTAGATCTGGTAATCGTCTTAGATGAACTGGCAAAACTCGGGGTTCAAAAACTCATGGTCGAGGGAGGAGCCACGCTGCTCTGGTCGTTTCTCAGCAAAGAACTCTTTGACGAGATACGCATCTATATCGGCGCACTGATCATCGGCGGGAAGGATGCCCCCACCTTTGCAGACGGCGCCGGGTTCACGGATCCTGCGGAGTTCACCCGGCTCTCGCTGAAAAATATCGAGAAGATCGACGACGGCGTGCTGCTGACCTGGATAAAAAAAGTCTGAATATTATTTTACCAGCCGCTTTTTCCGAAGCAGCCGGTTGTAGGTGACGGCAAACCTGTGCGCCTCGTCCCGTATCTCCTGGAGGTACATGTTTGCCTTTGTCTTTTTTCCAAACGGCAGCGGGAACGGCACGCCTGAAACGAATACTTCTTCTTCCGCTTTCGCAAGGGAGATGAGCGGGATGTTTGCGTCCAGCTCATCAAGGATCCGCTTTGCTGACGAGAGCTGCCCTTTTCCTCCGTCGATCACGATCAGATCAGGGAGCGGTTTTTCCTCTTCGATCAGACGGCTGTATCTTCTGCGGACGACTTCTGCCATAGAGGCGAAGTCATCGATCCCTTCGACCGTTTTTATTTTGAACCGCCGGTAGTTTTTCTTGTCAGGTTTTCCTGAAACGAATCTGACCATGGAGGCGACCGTATCGGTTCCCGAGAGATGGGAGATATCGAAACACTCGATGACGGCCGGCGGTTTTTTGAGATGAAGGGCGGCCTGGAGTTCCATTACTTTCAGTTCGTCGCCGAAGTGGACCGTCTCGATGTTTTTTCCCGCAAGTTCGAGCAGTTTTTTCTTGGCTCCCTGCTTTGGGACGGTGATCTTCACCATATGCCCTGCCAGATTTCCCAGATATCCGCCAAGTGCTTCGTCAAGCTCCTCCTCGACGATGATCTCTTTGGGTGCAGGATTCTCCGAGTAATATCTCGAAACAAACTCCTCGAAAAATCCCTCCGATGCCTCGAAGATAAACTCGTCCCTGCCGCCGAGCGTTCCTTTGTACACATGGAAGACCATAAGATACACCGTTCCGTCAGCCGCGCGGTAGGCGATGACGTCCTCGTCATGATCGGTTTTTCTGGCGACATACTGCCGTGAAGAGAGGTTTTCGACCGCGGTGATCATGTCCCGGCAGAGGAGTGCCGCTTCGAACTCCATATCCTTCGAATACTCCACCATTTCATCTTCGAGTTTGGTTTTGATCTCCTTTGTGCTGCCTTTCAGGACATCCGCTGCATAGCTGCACTGTTTTGCATACTCTTCAGCGGAAACGTGCCCGCCGCACGGCCCGGTGCAGTTGCCTATATGATAGCGCAGACAGGGTCTGTTCTTCGGCATGTTTTTGCAGGATCTGAGTCTGAATGTTTTTTTCACGACCGAAAGGACGTAGTCACGTTCTTTTCCTGAGACGAAGGGACCGAAGTGCTGGCCGTTTCCGCGGGTGTTTCTCGCAATAGTGATCCGCGGAAACGGTTCTTTCGTGAGTTCGATGTAAGCGTAGGATTTGGCGTCTTTGAGATCGATGTTGTACTTCGGCTGATGATGTTTGATGAGCGTGTTTTCCAGAAGATAGGCTTCTTCTTCGGTCGCAGTTATGATATATTCAAACGAACGGATCGCAGCGACGAGCTTTGCAGTTTTTGCGTCATGATCCTTTTTCTGAAAATACGAAGAGACCCGTTTTCGCAGGTCTTTTGCCTTGCCGACATAGATGATCGTTCCTTCGCCGTCTTTATACAGGTAGCAGCCCGGCGAATGGGGGATATCGGCAAGATCGAAGGGGGGCATTTTCGGCAGGTTAATGTATGGGGTGGATGTATCTTTAATCATTATGGTTGTGCCCTGTTTGACCTGTCTGCATATGGATTCTCATGAGTATATATTTGATAAAGAGCGGGATTTTTACAATTACCGCATCGTCTGCAAACTGGGTGTGGTTCTTCCCGATCCGGTGCCGAAATCAGGTCTTACCTGCGATAAATATGAAAATAAGCTGGCTTCGCTCCCGCGGATCAGACGAAGTTCCTGTGCGATCGAGGTCGAACATGTCCAAAAATAAGGATTTTTTCCAGCACGATCATGCAGACGACCATGATCGGCAGATCAAAAAATAAGGATTTTTTTACAGCACGATCATGCAGACGACCATGATCAGCAGAAATGCCGTCGTCAGCAGAAGTGTTGCCAGAGGAAGAAGATTCGTAACGATCGCATTCACGGTCGAAGTCAGCTGCACGATCCGGGACGGACCAAACACCTCCACCTCTTCGCAGATACCGGTTGCTGCCCCTCCTGACGCCGGAGAAAGATCTTCGACCGCTTTTAACACCGCTTCTGACACGTAGGGGATGAACTCGCCCGGTGACACCGCATCGCCGATCGGATTCCTGCCTGAGACCGAGTTCACGACATGCGAATCGGTCGTCAGGATCTCGACCTCATCCAGACCGAGCCCGAGAACAGCGCTGCGCAGGATCTCTCTGACCCCCAGATGAACATTATTGCCGTCAAACAGGATGTATGCCGTTTTTATCCCATCGACATCAGTGACCATCGCAATGATCCCCATATCGGCAAATCCCTCGCTCCGTTCAAACGGCGGGATGACCTGCGCCGCTCCAACCGAGAACGGATGCATCTTTACATCCAGCATCAGATTCATCGCCTCATCCGCTCCGGCGATAAACTCATTGCCGGTTTTGGTCGAAGGATAGATGATGTTGGTGACCGAGGTCATACAGTTATGGGCATCCACGAACCCGACGTTTTCGTATCTGCCTTTGCTTTCACCCATTACGATCCTGCCGATCGAGTAGTCCATATCCTCCGTCATCTCAGGCGACCGGGTCGTGACCATCAGAAGCGAGTTGCCAAACCTCTGGGAAAGGATAGACACCGTACCGTGCTTCGTTCTGACTGGACGGCTCGCCATATCCGTATAAACGACCGAGTCGCGGGTGGTTTGTATCGCTTTCGCGATCGTTTTCGTCTCACGGTTGGAGATGAGGTTCAGATCATGACTGGCGCAGCCGTGGGAAACAAGAAGGATCGCGTCAGCTGCAAACGTATCATGCAGGACCTTGGGAAAGTTGCTGCCGCCGATCTCTGCCATCGGACCTGGGTGAAGATTCGGGATCACGAACCAGACATCCGGTTTGCCGGAACGTTTGAAGAAGAATGTCGTCTCGGGGACCGAGACATACTCGCTGATGTGATGGAAATACTCCTCGAGATCGTTGGATCCGTTCGTCAGATGAGCAAGAAACGCGTTGACGAAATGCATCGCTCCGACCCCGCTGGTCCGTTTCATCGGCAGATCGAACAGCAGTAAAAATACGATGACCCCTACCGAGAACACGATTATTGAAACAACGGCCGGAATAACGAATTCAGGGCCGAAGAACCAGACCCCGACGACCGCTCCGGCAAATGTCTGGATAGCGGCAGGCGCATACATCCTTCCAAACCGGTAGTCGGCGACTGCAGCGAGAACCACGAGCCTGATCGCCAGAATGAAACCCACGCCGAATACGTAGGCAAATCCCGCTCCAAGGAAGATGCCGGTGAACATCCAAAGCAGCATGAACACTTCGCCTGCAAGCGCCAGCAGACCCGATCTGTTCCAGGTGAACTCCTGGCGTGCGGTCGCGCTGACGAAGGGTTTTGTAAGGATCAGCGCAGCGACGGCGGGTATCGAGAAGGCAAATCCGATCCCCCGCATCTCGCCGGAGGCGAGGAAGACGACCCCGTCGACGGCAAAGCCGAGCAGAATGATCGCTGCCAAAGAAGCCTGCCATTTCGGCGCGTCGAAGAGATACTTCGTTAATGATTCGGTTTTTACTTCGCGTTTCATGTTACCAGAACCTTTCGATAAAGACTTCGCCGCGGAGTCCTTCATACGCGGATTTCATCTCCGAGCAGTTGAGCGGCGCTGAAAAGCATGGAGCGTTCAGCACGAGCGATTCATACTCCCCGCCCTCTCCGGCGATATGGATCCGCCGGCTTTTCCGGACGGAGAGCAGGACGTCGATGAGGGCGTCATCGATCTTTTTGCCCAGAACGTTTTCTCCCAGCCCGTCTGCTGCGCAGACAACAATCACTGCATCCATCCGGGAGGCGACCTCACGCATGAGAGCGAGGGGATCCATCTTCCAGAGCGGAGCATACATTTTGAGGCCGAGCCGTTCACAGACGGCGGCGACGCGGGACCGCTGATACTCGGACTCTATTGCCCCGACGATGACGCCTTCCACATCAAGGGCCGCGAGTCCGATTTCCATATCAGCGACCTCCTGTTCCTTCTCGCCGGCGGAGGCGATCTCCACATAAACGGCTCCGCATCGCTTTGCGATCACCGGCACGGCGGCAAGATTTGCCGAGTGGAACATGTATGATTCGGTGTTTTTCGGAATGACGGTAACGAGATGGGATACATGCATGCCTGCGTCGATCGCTTTCTGCATGGCAAGGATCGAGTCCTTGCCTCCGGAGGTGAGTGCGGCCCAGCTCATCCTAGCTCTCCAGCCGGCCGAATGCGGACCGATAGCGTTCTGCCATCGTCTCCCAGTCCGGCAGGTTGGTCTGGGTCCCGGTCTTTTCGACCGCGAACGAGGCGGCGGTCGTACCAACTTTTGCACAGGTGACGGGGTCGAGACCTTTTTTCCAGGCGGTGAAAAAGCCTGCCCGATATGCATCCCCTGCGCCGGTGGGATCCTTTGCTTCGACGTTGAAGGCAGGTATCTGTTCGGCGCGGCCGTCGAAGAAGAGGCTGCTGCCTGATTTTCCATGCGTGATGATGGTGAAAGGCACCGAATCAAGAATATCTTTTTCGCTCCAGCCGAGGGTGTTTTTGATTATTTCCATCTCATAGTTGTTGCAGATGAGGATATCAATCTCGCCAAGAAGGGACGTGAGATCGTCTGCGGTATAATATTTGACGTCCTGACCCGGATCGAGCGAGGCGAACTTTGCCTGTCTGGCGATGCTGATATTGAATGCGGCGTCGCCGGTCGCCATGTGGATGAAGTCGCGGGCAGGCGCAGCGGCGCGGGAGAAGGCTTCGCCTGCGCCCCACTCGAAGTAGGTTATCTGTTCACCGGCGGCGTTGTTCACCATGAAGGCGGTCGAGCAGTTTTTGTCGCTGATAAAAAGTGTGGTGGCAACGCCGAGTTCATCGAGATATTTTTCGTATTCGCTGCCGGGATAGTCCTGTCCGACCGCACAGATGAGTTCGGCCTCTCCGCCGAGTCGGGCGATGCCGGCGGCGATGTTTGCCGCGCCGCCGCCGAAGTAGATCTTGCGTTCAAATACGCGTCTTGATTCGCCGACCGGGGGGTATTCGTCAACGGTGATGATATAGTCTATGCAGAGATGCCCTGAGACGGAGACGGTGTTACTCTTCAACGGCGTCACCTTCGATCGGTTCCACAGCATAGGTGGAGAGGGAGATGTCCCGAAGGGCTTTGCCTATGACGGATTTGGCGATGTGCTCTGCATGTTCGGGGTTTTCAGCTTTGAATACCTTCATTGAGAGAAGAAGGCCGACCAGACCGGTCCGTGCGATCACGAGCGCGGTGTTGATCTCTTTTCCGCAGTACGGACAGGGGGTGTTCATTACATCGACGTCGACGAATTTTGCCGACGGGTGCAGGCGTTTGCCTGCTTCACTTACTGCTATTCCTATGGCATCCTGGACCGATTCTACGTCTTTGACCGTCCACCCTGCCTCCAGCGTCACTCGATAATCCGACATTTTCAACTCGTTTAGTTCTGTATACGTTGTCGTTGTGAGATAATGGTATTTGCGGGTCGGGTACGTAAGGACCCGACCTCAGCTGAGCAAGTTAGAGCGTAAGCGAGAACTTGCGACCTTGCGGGTCGGGTACGTAAGGACCCGACCTCAGCTGAGGCGGGGACCTTTAGGTCCCTTAGCCGAGCAAGTCGTCAGACTTGCGATCAAGGCTTTGCATTGCGGGCAAACAGAGGGCTTGCGTGTTTCACCGCCTGTGCCTTTCATCACGGAAGCTTCCGTTTCCCTCTTCTGCTCAGAGGATATCTCTGAAGTATCCCACCGTCTCTTTGATCCCGTCTTCGATCGAGTACTTCGGAGCATAGCCGAGCTCCTGTTTCGCTTTCGTTATATCGGCGACCGAGTATCTGATGTCGCCGGGTCTTGGCGCTTCATAGATTATATCGCAGCTGATCCCCGCCGCACGCATGATCATTGCTGCAAGATCATTTAAGGAGGTCTGGATACCGGTGCCGATGTTGAATGTGCCGCATGCAGCTGAGTTCATCGCCAGAATATTTGCATAAACGACATCTTTCACAAAAACGAAGTCGCGGGTCTGGTTCCCGTCGCCATAAATGACCGGGTTTTTGCCCCCGACGATTTTTTCGGTGAACTTCGGGATGACCGCCGCATACTCGGCGTTCGGATCCTGCCGCGGGCCAAAGACATTGAAGTAGCGAAGAGCTGTCGTCCCGACGCCGAAGAGGTCGGCAAAGTTTCTGCAGTACATCTCGCCTGCGATCTTTGAGACCGCATAAGGCGAGAGCGGCTCAGGAAGCATGTCCTCTCGTTTCGGAAACACCGGGTTGTCGCCGTATGCCGCGGCTGAGGCAGAAAGGACGACTTTTCGAATGCCGTGTTCTTTTGCGGCGGAAAGGATATTAAGTGTCCCTGTAGCATTGACTTCGTGAACGAGGAGCGGATCTTCGATGGATTTCTGCACGCTTGCTACCGCTGCAAGATGGAAGATCCCTTCGAAGGCATGGGTTTTGCAGATCTCGCTGAGCAGGGGACGGTCGGTGACCGAGCCTTTGATGAACTCGGCGCCGGACTGGATATTTCTGACGTTCCCGGCCGACATGTCGTCGAGGAGCGTGACGTCATGGTTTTGCCGGATGAGTTCTTCTGCTATATGGGATGCGATGAAGCCTGCGCCGCCGGTGATGAGATACTGCATGGGATAATGGTCTCCGTATGATGTTTTATGGTGCGGGGGTGATATCAGCATTCCTATTCGGACCGAAGACGACACTGCACAACGTTGATGAAAGCCGGGTACAAATCGAAAAGAAAAAAAAACCACATCCCGCAAACACCCGGTTCCTGCATAAACCCTATGAAGAAAAGTATTACATCTCAGATTCTCATCTAATACTGTAATGCGTACATGCAGCTTTCCTGTAAAATCACTCGGCTCGGTCCTGCCAGCAGCTCCCGATGCTTCGTTACTATCAGCCTGGATCATCTCCAGGTATGGTCAGGAAACCGATCTTATCACCTGGAACATTGAAACAACTCTCAAAGATCAGCTGCCCGCAGTGGAATATCCGGCGGCCGGCGGCGAGTATTATGCCGCCAGACTTCTGGATGCATTCACAAACGTCCGCGAAGGAGCGATCTTTCGCGAGTTCGATGTGGACCAAAAAGCAGTGCGGGCCGACAGCGATCTGGTCAATGGTCTGAGAAAACACTGCTGGTGGAGTATGCCTGCTCCCTCAGGACTGGATGTGAGGGATGAATACTTCGGCGATACAGAGGAGTGTGCCGCATCGCTTTTAGAAGCATTCGCATCGGTCTGCCGTCTGATGCGGGATGCGGGAATCGCCGGCCATATCCTGACAACGAACACCCCGAACGAAGAAGAACTGACGGAGTTTACCGGAAAGAAATATTTGTGGGCAGTCCCGGATACTTTTCTGGAGATGGCGCTCGAGTATCAGCGCGACATTGTTATCTCACGGGAAAATACGGCGCAGCTGCCTGATCTTCTGGACTCATACGATATCCGCAGGGTCTATGTCTGCGACCCCGATGCCGAATCGCTAACGACGGTGCTCGGCTCGTTCGATCCGGAGTATGTCTTCGTCTGCGGCGTCGGGCCAAAGGAGGATCGCCGATCCTACTGGGAACATCTGGCTGAGATCACCGTCAAACGGGACCCCTGATCCTTTCGCAAACGAAACATACACATTAGATCCCGTCCAATATTTTTATACTATATGTCTGCGCATGAACCGTATCGTGTCGAAGTTCGTCTGAAAAACGGGCTGAAGAGATATTATCTGGTGCGTGAGGTCAACACCGATGCAAGAAAGTTTGCAGCGACGCACCTGATCAAGTCGGGGGCGAAGCCGACCAAAGCTGAGATCACGCGGTGTATCTCTATGTTTGGTTTCGATCTGGAGATGAAGTGTCTCATAAAGGTCACGAAGTTTCGTGCAGAAAAGTTTTCATTCGAACGATACGCAGACGAGGATGAGTATTTTGAGCTGGAACGGCACAGATATCTGCATGCCCGCCGGCCGGTGAAGGATCCTGAAAAGGAGACTGCGGCACATATTGCCGCACTGGCGCGTTTTGCCGGGGTGGAGATAACGCCGGCAGAGACTGCGCGCATGTTTTCATCCGGGGAAATACCGCGCGGAAAACGGCTGTTTGAAGTGAATGTTCTGCAGAATCTGAGAACTGCATATCTGCAGCGGGAAACAAAGGAGCGGCTGGGCATGCGTATGGTGCTTCGTCTGCAGGATGTTTTGCACACGAATAGCGAAACCGGAACTGGATCGTTGGCGGCAGGAGATGAACTGAAGAAAATGATCGCGGGTTTTCATCAGAGGATCAGGGAAAAGTCCCACCCGTTTGAGCAGTGCTTTCTTTTTTATGAAGCGTTTTCTGCGTTGTTTCCGGATGAGGCTCTTCTTTCGGCCGAGCTTTTTTTCAGGATGGCGGCCATCTATGGATATGTTGTGACGCCGGGGACCTGGGAAGAGATGATCGCGGCGGTCAGAAGTGAGAATGCGGATATGGAGCTTGCCCTCCGGCGGTCGTTTGAGGAGATGACGAAGAGTAAAGTCGGCGTCAGGCAAAAGCAGCTGGACTTTTTCGGGTGACAGAGACAGCGGTCACTTCTGCCATATTTTGACCAATTATAACCTAACTTTGACATTTGGCAATTTCCCCGCCATGTAGCGCCCTCGCACCTATAGATTTTGACAGGTACCTCTCATCCACCTATCCAACCTGAATTTTAGCCCGAGTATCGCCGTATTCAGGGCATTAAAATTGGAAAACAGACATCTGCGAACCCACTGTCTGGTAGTGTGCGGACTTTCCGGACTCCACGTCCCTCTGCATTTTCCAAAATCGCGTAAACATCATAAATCCAACCAAGAATAACTCCCTAAATCAAAAAAGAAGACCGGGAATTGTTTAAGCAGGGCCAGAAAAGATCTGTTTCTCACGTAAAAGACTTGAGCAGGTTTTTCACGAGATCATCGGAGATCACATACCTACGTTTTTTTTGGCTGAGGGAAACCCCGCCTAACCCGAATACTTACCGGTCGAGTAACGTTCTCGACACGATGTACTCGCCATGCGCTTCGCGGGTCGTTCCGACGATCAGCCAGGTCTGATCCACGTGCTCTTCGACGACGCCTTTTGCTTCCAGTGTCTCTCCCGTAAAACACTGACCGCAGTACGTGTGCGTAAAAGAAAGGACCATGTCGATCTCTTCGTGATCAACTTTGTAGATCCCGGGCGAATCGAAGGCAAGACTTGCGTCGGTGACTTTCGCTTCGATCGTCATCACGCCCGTCTTTTCGCCAAGCGTGATCGGCGGGACCGAGTGGAGATTGTCGTATCCACGCGAGTAGAGCAGATCGAAGTAGGTCCCTTCGAACTCTCCGCGGTTGAACTTCCGGCTCTCATGCAGAACGAACTCGTCGAAGCTGATGTCGGGAACGCGTTTTCGATACACCTTTTGCCACATCTCTTCGCTCATCGCAGGGATCTTTCCTGCCTTCACCGCGGCCATCAACTGTTCGCGGGCCAGAAACCAGGCCGAGCCGTAGACGACCATATCGATGTCGGATGCAGAATTTTCAAGACCAGCTAGAAGGGACCCCGTGCATCCGTAGCTCATCGGAGGCAGATCGAAGTGGGAAAACAGCCGGGCTACTCTGGGGTTTCCCGCCGCGATGCCTGCCGCCTCTTCCTCGGGCTTTAACACGCGGACGATGTCGGAAAGCGGGACACGGTGGACCAGATCAAGGTATTCGGGTCTGTGTTCTTTCACCCAGGCGAACGCATCGGCAAAATCATATTTCCTGTATCTGGTTCCCGAAGGAGCCATTCGGTCTCCGTCAGGTGTCGGGACATAGCGGAGCACGCACTCGGCGCGGGAATCATTTTCATACCCGGAAACGGCGTACAGACAGCCGTCTTTGGTCATAACAAAATCACGTAAACGAATAGGTTTCATAAAAATGCGAGGGAAGGGATTCGAACCCATGAACTACTGAAGACCAGATCTTAAGTCTGGCGCCGTTGGCCTGGCTTGGCTACCCTCGCCTACCCTAATACATTGATGCTTCTACATAAAAAAGAGAGCGGAAATACATCAGTAGTTTGATGTAGATGTCCTGCGAAAATATAGGGGAGATAAACTCCTGTAGTGTAGTGGTCAATCATTCCGGCCTTTGGAGCCGGAGACGGTGGTTCGAGTCCGCCCAGGAGTATCTGAAATGTATTTTTTCTCGGAGAATCTTTTCTCCGCTGCGTTTTTAGCTCGCCGCCGGAACTGACGTCAGGACGACACGCCAGTCTGTCTCGCCAAAGGAGAGGGTATCCCATACTGCTGTTTTTTCAACAACGTCTGTACCTATATCGGCAGTATACACGTATTTCGTTTCGCCGGAGGGATTTGCTGCGACGAGCTCTGCCATTTCCCGGATCATCACATAATCCGGGTCGGTCAGGAGATCGACGCCGGCTTCCGAAACATCAGCATCGAACACTTGGACGCCGTTCATCTGCATGACCCAGAGGTTGTACCCTTTTTCAAAGACTTTCTGCTCTTCCGGGCCAAAGAGACGATACGGATCGAAACTCAGACTGATATACCCGGCATACTCCTCTGAGATCTTGATCGGGACCGAAAGAAGATATGCTTCCATGCCGTTTTCCAGAACCATATATTCGGAGACATACACATCCGTTCCGGCAAAGATCTCTTTGTTCGGCGGATAGCTGCTCAGGTTCTGACCAAGTGCACTTATGATATTATTTGGATAGACCGCACGCACGATCCCGTTCTCATCGGCGATCAGCAGATCATGGGTCAGTGTTGTTCTCTGATAGAGCGTTGCCAGAGCCTGCCTGCCGTTTTCAGGTGTCGGGTCGGCGGCATAGAACTCCGCCGCGGATCGTGCCTCGTCCGCAGTCGTAGCGAGGGTTTCGTGCAGCGATGAGATCACATCTGCCAGAACATCCGTCTGGGAAACCGTCTGTTCAACACATCCTGCCGAAAAACAGGACAGAAGAATGAGAGATGTCATCGCCAGCAGCACCAGGATTTTCATATTCATACTACTATCTCCCGAAAGAAAAAACCTCTGAATAGCGACAAAGGCCTTACTCTTCCTTGTTTTGGAGAGAATACCTGCGTGTCAAGCTCTCCAGCGTCTCGATCTCATACACATCCTTGTCGTCCCGCAGTCTGACAAAACGCGGGAACCGAAGCGCATATCCTGCCGCATAGTTCGTGCTCCTCTGGAGTTCGGCATACCCGACCTCGAAGACGACGTCAGGTTCGAACGAGACCGTCTTTCCTTTTTCTGCAATGATCTTTTCCTTGAACAGATCATACAGGGTCGAAAGCATCGAGTCATCGATGCCGGTCGCCACCCGGGAGATCTCCAGGAGATCCCCATTCTCATCCTGACATGCGAGAAGGAACGAGCCGAACATCTTCGCACGTTTTCCTTCGCCCCACTCGGCGCCGGTAACTACCAGATCGATCGTATCGACCTCGGGCTTGATCTTGATCCAGAGCTTGCCCCGGTTTCCCGGCAGATACGGCGAGTCAAGCACTTTGAGCATGATGCCTTCGTTTCCGTTGTCGAGCGATGTGTGATAGTATGCTTCGATCTCGTCAACGGAATCACTGACGAGCTGAGGAGCGACATACGCGTTCATCACCGACTCGAGGATCTGCCGACGGCGGAGGAACGGCTGATCGATCAGGGTCTCTCCGTCGGCCGCGAGGATATCGAATACCCAGGGGAGAAGGGTGATCGCTTCCTGAGCATCCCCGACATCATGCTTCCTGCGGATCCTTCTTAGGATCGTCTGGAAAGGCATGGGTTTTCCATTCATGATTGCGATCACTTCGCCGTCGATGATGACGTCATGGTCGGTCGCTTTATCCAGCATCCCGACAACATCGGGAAGAGAAGCCGTCATCTCTTCCAGACGCCGGGAGTAGATCGCGCATTTTCCTCCGGATTTGTGGAACTGGAACCGGCTGCCGTCGTATTTATTTTCAGCCGCAAGTTTGCCGTGGGTTTCCACCATCGAGGTGATGGAACCCTGCTGGGCAAGCATCATCTTCACCGGCCGAAAAGCCGTGATATGGACCTCGGTAAGCTGAGATGGATCGGATTTCGCGAGGGACGCCACTTCTCCCAGATCATTCAGTGCCTGGTGGGCATGTTCGATCACATCTGCCGGGATGCCGAATGCTTTCGAGACCGCATCCTTAACGACCCCTTCCCCGACCCCGATCCGCATCTCTTCGAGCATGAGTCTCGCAAGATATCTTCCTTCGAGCGGTGTCGCGTTCGAGAGGAGATACTGGGCGGATCTGAGCCGTTCCTGCTGGGATCTTCTGCCGGAGGATTTTGCCATCAGCAGAAAACGCTCGTTCACGTCTAAAAGATCCAGCTCTTCCGAGAAGAACATCGTCTGTTCACGTTTTTCGAGAAGGCTCTCGACAACTTTTCCAACATCACCTGCATTGTTTATTGCCGAGACCACATAATCCCGTTTTTTGCCGATAACATAGGCGAGGGCATCGTACAGAAGGTTCGGACCAAATCCGAGTTTTTCGGATGACCAGTCGGGAAACAGTTTCCCGCGCATGAATCTGACGAAGACGGGGAGCTCCTCTTCCGTGAGGCCAGGGAACTTCTCAGCCAGAATATCTGCTGTAGCAAGACGCGAGGAAGTTTCCTCGATGGTATTACATATCTCTGCAAACTCGATAAACTGCATAGTATTTACACCTGAAACGTTACGAGCCGGCGTTCCCGGTATTCTGCAAGCTGGTCACTGACAAATATTTTCGTTCCGCTTTCACCCACAGCGGTCAGGGCCGTCTCGCGGGCGATGTTTGGACGATTGTAATTTTCCGATAGATGCGCGAGGGCGATGATCCCGACATCCTTCGAGAGCTCGGCGATGCATGCTGATGAATCCTCGTTCGAGAGATGGCCGTCGTTTTGGATCCGGTCTTTGAGATATCGGGGATACACCCGAAGGACGCAGTTGTTCCCCTGACAGTTCGCCCCGCACGACCGGCAGGTTTCGCATTCGGGGAACCGGTCCGATTTCATTGCTTCTGAGCAGTAGTTACTCTCCAGCACGACGGCATCACAGGCGGAAAGGATCGTTTTCATCGTATCCGAGACCTCGTGGGTGTCAAGACATATGCCGATCCGGGCATCGCCGTCGTCGATGACAAATCCGGTCGGCTCGGCCGCATCATGGTATGCCCGAAACGTGGTGATCTTCAGACCGCCGGCTTCGACCGGGATGTGTTCATGACAGACGGTCCGCTTTGCAGAGGCCGAAATGATATTTTCCCGCTCAAGGGCGTTCAGTGTCCCGCCTGAAGCAAAAACCGGAACACGCGCAGCTTTCACAAAAGCTTTCGCAGACCTGACATGATCCGAGTGTTCGTGGGTAACACAAAGCCCGCGGAGATTATCGGTATTCAGGTGCAGACTCTGCAGTGTCCGCATAAGATATCCAAGGCCGGCGTCAATTACGATCGAATCAGATTCATTGCCTATATAGATGCAGTTTCCTTTACTGCCGCTTGCAAGAAGGACACAATCCATTGCTACAGTATTGGATCTACTAAGAGAAAAAGACCCAAGGATTTTCTGAGAGAGGGCAGGAAAAAAAAGCGGATGAAAAAGTAAAAGAAAAATCCCAAAGGATTATTTCTTCTCTTCGTCTTCGCCGGACCAGCAGGTAACACCTGTTGAATCGCTGAGACAGGAGGCGTTGAAGACAGGTTCTTCGACGCCGTCAGCTTTCTGGTCAAGGTAGTCTTTGAGTGCTTCAAAGGCGTGTTTGCCGAGGATGAGTAAGACACCCATGTTGAAGATACCCATGAATGCCTGGAAGGTATCTGCAAGGTCCCAGGCAAGGCCCATGGACATCATGGATGCGATGAAGACCATGATAACGATCGCAACACGGAGAACAACAACCGCTTCTTTTCTTTCGGTGATGAACTTGGTGTTGGTTTCACTCATCGAGTAGTAGCTGATGAGACTGCTGAATGCAAAGATCAGCATGAAGACGGCAATGACATAAGGACCTGCTGCTCCAAGGAAGGTAGCGCTCATCGCTTCCTGAACAAGAACCGCTCCGGAGACCGGGATGCCGGCATATCCGGGGTAGGCGACGTTTGTGTAGATGATGACAACAAAGGCGGTTGCGGAACAAACGACGAGTGTATCGATCAGGACACCGACAGACTGCATAAGTCCCTGCTTTACGGGGTGCTTGACATCTGCGGACGAGGAGACGTTCGGGATAGAACCGATACCGGCTTCGTTCGAGAAGACACCACGCTTCAGACCCCACATGATGGCTGCTCCGATTCCTCCGCCGACGAATGCCTGAACACCGAATGCGTAGGAGAAGATGGTCTGGATGACCAGAGAGACCTGGGTGAAGTTGACGAGGACGATGGCAAGACAGAGCAGGAGCCAGATGATGGCCATTGCCGGAACCATCCAAGTCGAAACTTTTGCAACGCGTTTGATACCGCCGAAGACAACGAGAGCTGCAAGGACAGTGATGATGACCGCAAAGACGATCTGTTCAGTGCCGAATGCGTTGGCAAAGGCGATGGTCGCCGTGTTTGCCTGGACACCGATGAACATCAGACCATAGGTGAAGATGATCAGAAGAGCGATAAAAGCGGCGAACTTTGGTTTGCCAAGACCGTTTCTGATATAGAATGCCGGACCGCCGTGGAACTGGCCGTCTGCTTTCTTTTCTTTGTAGATCTGACCGACGGTCGTTTCAACGAAACTGGTTGCTGCGCCGATGAGGGCGAAGATCCACATCCAGAATACTGCTCCGGGACCTCCCATGACGATTGCCACGGCAACACCGGCGATATTTCCGACACCGATCCTCGCACCCATGCTGACGCAGAAGGCCTGGAACGATGAGATGGTCTGTTTGCCTTTCTGCGCGCGGATGCCGGTAAAGGCGACTCTGCATGCTTCGCCCAGATTGTTGATCTGAACGCCTTTCGTTCTGATGGTAAAGTAGAGACCGATACCGATCAGAAATACGAATGCAAGATACCATGCATACGTATTGACTTCGCCGTTGACTGTTGAAACAGCGTCGTTGATTGCCTCAAAAACACTCATGAGTTAAATCGTTTCTCTATAATGGATGATTAACCCGTATGGTTTGTCTGTCGGAAAGACCGCTCGAAAAAATAGTATTTATCCTCGTTCATCCGGTAAAAATCAGCCTGGATGCAGGATAGATCAGAGTGAATCGAGGGATACGCCGCCGAAGTCGTCAGCTTTCTGTGGGGACGTGATGCCGAACGCGGACTGACCTGCCCAGGACTCGAGGGAATTCGCTGCCTCGACCATGTAGTCAAGGATGTCGATAGAGAGTTCGCGTTTGGTTTTGCTGACCTGCATCTGCTCGACGAGGAAGCGAAGCCTCTCGGGAGACTCCATTCTGAGTTTTGCAAGCGAGATCACGCACATGTATATTCGGGTCAGATTCCGGTCGGTGCCGGTGATGGTGTCGAAGAACGCCCGGAGGATCTGTGCCTGATACACTTCGCTTCCCATAAGTAATCTACATTGGTGAGTTATGCATTATATAGATTTGCCAAAAAAGGAGATTATTTTGCCGCACTCACGATCCGGATGATATCGCCGGTTTTAAGTTCCGTCGTATCTTTGATCCGCATCTTTGTGCGGGCGTCGACCGCATACAAAAATCCCTTCCCGATATCCGTGTGGACACGAAACGCCATCTCCTTCGGCGTCGAGCCGACCGGCATCAGAAACGCATCAGGCAGCACCTGGCCTTTGGCATTGCAGAACTTGTTCTCATCCTCGACCGGATAGACAACGATCATCCCTATCTCATCGAATACGATCCGGTTCAGGATCGTCTGGACCCCGGTGCCCCCGTACTTCTTCATCGTCTCGGCGATCTTCGTCAGAGCTTTTATCTGGGGAGCTGAGAGTTTTGCTCCTTCCGCCGGCGCGAAGGTCGCGTCACCCGGAAGATACTTCAGAAGCTTTGCCTGTGAAGCGGTCTTGAGAGCAAGTTCTCCCGCAGCGATCGTCGGAACAGCGCCAAGAGCCTGTAGTGCACCGATGTTTTCATCCGATGCGAGATCGGCTTTGTTTGCGGCGATGATCATCGGCTTTGAGACGCGGAGCAGCACCTCGCACAGCTTTTCGATGTCTTCGGGCGTTGCTTTGGCAAGATTGATGCCGCATTCGTCAACAGCTTCTCTGATTTGGATCGCATCGATCCGCAGACCCGCGAGCGCTTCGCCCAGCAGATCGATCAGGACCTGTTCTTTTCCCTGCGCCTGTCTGACGAGTTTGGCGCGGTGTTTCTCGACGATCCCTGCCATCCACATCGCAAACTCATAGCGCAGGAACTCGACGTCCTCGATCGGATCGCGGGCGCCAAGGTCGACGGGATTTCCTTCGGCATCGGTGCTTCCCGATGCATCCACGACCTGGATGATCGCATCGGCCTCGCGGAGCGTGTCTAAAAACTGGTTTCCAAGCCCGCGGCCAAGGTGCGCATCAGGCACAAGTCCGGCGACATCGATCAGTTCGATCGGAATGAACCGGTTTCCGTCAACACATTCAGTGCATCCTTCGATGCCGAGCTCCCTGCACGGGCACGTTGTCCGGACGTACGCAACGCCTTTGTTCGGGTTCACCGTAGTGAACGGATAATTCGCGATATCGACATTTGCAAGCGTCAGCGATTTATAAAACGTTGATTTGCCGCAGTTTGGTTTTCCGGCGAGAGCGATCTGTAACATTCTGTTTCTTTCCTTATATAGAGGGTATCTCTGACCTATAATTAGGGCAGGCTAACTCTTATGTGTTGTGTAGAGACCTTCCGGCCAGGGTCGTCAATGAAAAGGGACAGCAAAGCGCGAAAAAAATTGGGGCGTGATGGAGGCGCAGGCAGAAGAAAAAGAGCAGAGTGTACAGCCCCTCCTTTCCTAAAACCGCTGTGCTTCACTGATACTCGATCAGATTCTGCGCTTCTTTGGGCAGGCCGCCTTTAAACTTCTGCGAAACGGCAGTGTAATACTCACGCACGCGTTCATTCATCGTCGGGTGGACCCTCTTTCGCGCCTCATCAAAATCGGCCGCCGTCACGACGGATGCCTGCTGTCTGAGAGCCTGCATCGCCGCCTCGCGGCAGAGCCCTTCCAGATCTGACCCTACATAACCAGCCGTTTCACGGGCAAGTGACGCGATACGTTCTGATTTTACCGGATCCTTCAGTGTTATGCCCGCCTTGCAAAGAGCTGCCGAAAGCCGTCTTCTGGCTTCGAAAAGCGGAAGGACCGTTCCGGCCCCGTACTTTTCGGCGGCTGTTTTCAGCTGACGGACCGTCACCGTTTTTCCGGAAAGTTTCTGCGCCAGCGCTGCAAGCGAATCCTCGTCAAGACCTGCCGTAGCTTTCACCGCCTCATCAAACACCGAACCTTCTATTGGCATATTCTGCATATGCAAGGCCAGGATCTCGCGGCGGTCTGCCTCATCAGGCTCGGATATATACACCAGCCGGTCAAACCTTCCGCTCCGGAGAAGCGCAGGATCGATGATATCCGGACGGTTCGAAGCCGCAAGCACCATCACATCATTCAGCTCCTCGATCCCGTCCATCTCGGTGAGGATCTGATTCAGCACATTCTCGGTCGCCCGGTTCCCGTCTGAAGCGCCGCGCGCCGGTGTGAGAGAATCCAGCTCATCAAAAAAGATGATCGACGGCGCCACCTGCCGCGCCTTCTTAAAGATATCTCGGACGGCTTTCTCCGACTCGCCGACCCATTTCGACAAAAGCTCCGGCCCCTTCACCGCCAGAAAATTGGCTCCGCTCTCATAAGCTACTGCCTTGGCGATCATCGTTTTCCCGGTCCCGGGCGGACCGTACAGAAGAACGCCCTTCGGCGGACGGATACCAAGTTCAGCAAACACCTCCTTTCTGGTCAGCGGAAACTCCACCGACTCGCGCACATCGCGAACAGCCTCTCTGCTTCCGCCGATATCGGCCCAGGAAACATCAGCCGTCTCAAGAGCGATCTCCCGCATAGCTGACGGCGCCACCTCTCTGGAAGCCGCGATGAAATCTGCCGTCGTCACCTCGAGTTTTCGCAGGACTTCGTCAGAAATCGTCTCATTATCGAGATCCGAAACATCCACCTGCCGCCGAAGCGCCCGGATCGCGGCTTCGCGTACCAATGCTGCGAGATCGGCCCCGACAAATCCTTTCGCCTGCGCCGCAAGTGTCTGCAGGAGTTTATCCCGGGAAAGCTCATATGCCGCAAGAGCTTTTTCAAGAGCCGCCTGTGTCGGATCACGACTGCGCAGCTCCTTCAGCTTTGCCATCCCTTCGAAAGGCATATCCTTTGTGTGGATCTGCAAAATTTCCATCCGGTCCGCCTCGGCGGGCACCCCGATCTCGATCTCGCGGTCGAACCTCCCGGGTCTTCTGAGCGCAGGATCGATCGCATCAGGCCGGTTCGTTGCCCCGATCACGATCACCTGCCCGCGGTCCGTGATCCCGTCCATCATCGTCAAAAGCTGCGCGACCACACGCCGCTCGACCTCGCCGTTGACATCCTCCCGCTTGGGTGCGATCGAATCCAGTTCATCGATGAAGATGATCGACGGAGCGTTGTCTTCCGCATCTTCAAAGATCTCGCGAAGTTTCTGCTCCGACTCGCCATAATACTTCGAGATGATCTCCGGGCCTGCGATCGAGATGAAATGCGCCCCGCTCTCGCTTGCCACGGCCTTGGCGATCAGCGTCTTTCCGGTCCCGGGCGGCCCGTACATAAGGACACCTTTCGGCGGCTCTATACCCAGCGTCTCAAACAGCTCGGGGTGGCGGATCGGCAGTTCGATCATCTCACGCACGCGTCTCAGTTCGCCTTTCAGCCCGCCGATATCCTCATAGGTTATCGGCTTCGTCCCGTCAAAAACATCATCATCGTCAAAGATGAGCTCGGTATTTTTCGTCAGGATGCAGGCATTCTCCGGCTCAAGTGTCGTGACCTTGAACTCCAGGGGCGGATGGCCGGGATGGAACGTCTTTACCGGCACGATATCATCCAGTGCGACCGGGAAGTTGATGAGGGATACAAGATATTCATCCTCTTCGTCCGGGAAAGAGTCCGCAAGCTCTGTTGGCGCCACCAGCGTGACCGAGGTCGCGGGGATCTCCTCAACGATTTTCTCCACAGTGACCCGGTCTCCCGGACTGACGCCTGCATTCGCCCGCGTATATTTATCGATTCTGATCTTATCCTGATTCCAGTCGCTTTCAAATGAACGCCAGACCTTCGCGACAGTGGGTGTTTTTCCGGTTATCCTGACCAGATCGCCCGGACTGACATCCAGCGCCTGCATCGCCGCCGGGTCGAGCCGTGCCTTGCCGTTCCCCTGATCCTCCGGGTAGGCACTGTCCACTTTAAGTGTGATTTCCGCCATGGTAGATGTATATACGATGGGGGCCGTTAATAATTTTCCACAGTGAGCTAAGCGTGCCGAAAATGCATACAGCAGATCGGATCCTTACGCGGAAAAGAAAAAAAAAGATATTTAGAGCAACCGGTTCAGAGACTCGATCTCTGCACGGTCGATGCCCGGGATCTGGGAGAAGAGAGCCTCGATCTTGTCGCCTGCTCCCTCATCATCCTCGGTGATCATTGCAATCTTGATTGCAGACAGACCAAATCCGATCGGTTCGACTTTCATATCTTCGATACCTGTTACGGCGGCTCTGATATCTGCCTGAAGTTTTTCGAGATCTACTTCCGGGGACTCCGGCATGATCTTCATAATAACGACGACTTCACCCATTGAAGACTCAGAGCCCCTGGAATCCGCACTTCGGGCAGGTGTATTTTACACTCTGTTTTCTGCAGCGTGCACAGCGGTAGATGACCTCTCCGCAGTCCGGGCATTTAAACTCGGTTGCGCCGCGCTCTGCGAGCGGGGCGTTGCATGATGTACATTTTATAGTTGCCATACGATCAAACTCCTTAGTTAATTAGCGTCCGATTATTATAAACGTGTGGCTTCAAACCAGCTTCGGACACTGCCGGGAACACGCCCGTTCAGGATCTCGGCAGAGACCCCGTATTCTGCAATGAGAGAGCCAAAAACCGGATCCAGGAGATCCTCGCCTGAGTCTGCCGATTTTATGACCAGAAGACGCGAGCCGGTAAGGCCCGCGATCCATGCCGCGATCGAGTCGGAGGTGACGTCCCAGGTGTGGGGAAGAGGATCCGCTTTTTCCAGCAGGCGCTTTGGCAGAAGGATCGACGGCTCCTTTGGGATCGTCAGTTCCCGGGTGACGGGGTAGCCGAACGTCGAGAGAAATCTGCCGAAGATTTCCATGGCATCGATCGCTTTCCAGTGCGAAGTCTCGTCATCGGCGCCTTGGGCACGGACAAAATCCGCAAAGATCCCGCCACCGGGGACGATCAGAATCGGCCCGTCGGGGATCTCGGCAAGGATCTCTCCTGCTTTGTCCATAAGACTCCCGCCGAATTTGACCACCGTCCGAGCCGTCATACACTATATAGTAGAACGTAAATAAAGAAAAACCAGTATGAAAAGACTGCTCGCCCTCCTATTTCTTCTGGTCCTGTGCATCTCGCCCGCCTCGGGATTCGTTCTTGCGGAGTTCTGTCCGGACGGATATGCTGCAGGCGACGGGGATGAGTATCTCATCTTGGAAGGAAGCGGCAGTCTGAGCGGGTGGACGGTATTTGACGGTGAAGGGAGCCTGACATTTCCTGCCGGCGCCGTTTCAAGCGGGCAGGTGGTCGTCGCGAGAAGCGCAGAGGCTTTTTTCGCGATCCACGGGACCTTGCCTGATTATGAGATCCTGGAAAGCAGTGCGGTGAAAAATGTTCTGCAGACCGGGCGCTTTCAGATGGCAAACACCGGCGATGATCTTTCACTTCTCCATCTGGGCGAAGTCATCCAGACAGTTTCCTGGCCGGGTGAACTCAGCAGTTCAAACGGCCGCGTCCATGTTTACACGGACGGGGTCTGGGATGACCGGATCTATAAGATCGGGCAGAGCAGATTTTCACCGGAAACGTTCACTGCCGATTCGGTGACGCTGTTTGTCTCGCCTGATTCGTCCTATGAGGCGGTGAGCGGCGTGATCCGTGAAGCTTCAGAGACTCTGCTGATCTCGATGTATGAGTTCACGCACGCTGACATCGCCCGCGAGATCGCAGACGCGGCAAAGCGCGGGGTCGATGTGACGCTCCTTCTCGAAGGCGGGCCGGTCGGCGGCATCTCCGATGAAGAGAAAGGAGTGATGGATTATCTGGCCGGCCGCGGTGTTTCGATTCTGACGATCGAAAGCGAAGGCAGTATCCCGGCAAGATACCGGTATCTGCATGCAAAGTATCTGGTGGCCGACGGGTATTCAACGATAATCCTCTCGGAAAACTTCAAGCCGAGCGGGATCCCGCTCCCGGGGACGAGAGGCAACAGAGGATGGGGAGCAGTGATCCGGGATGAGGAGACGGCAGAATATTTTGCAGAGGTGTTCGCCGCCGATCTGGGAGGGATCGACATGTATCCCTATGTGCCGGGAGACGAACCTCTCCCGGCACCCTGGTCCGATGAGAAGATCGTTCCGCATTTTGCCGGTATGACGCTGTATGATGTCAGCATAACTCCGGTCATTTCCCCGGACACGAGCAGCCTTGTGTTCGATCTGATCAGATCGGCACACCGCACAGTCGACCTCCAGCAGGCTTACATCTCGCCCTATCAAGACGGGGAAAACATCTGGATGGCGGCCGTTCTTGGTGCCGCAGACCGCGGCGCTTCGGTCCGGGTGATGCTTGACGGGATGTATTATAACACCGCCGATGATGCCGACAATGATGAACTGGCGGCCGCGCTCAACAGATACGGAGGGGATGTCTCCGCACGGCTCCTTCTGCCGGGCGCGCATCTGACAAAACTGCATAATAAAGGGATGATCGTTGACGGCGAGCATGTTTTGATCAGTTCGATAAACTGGAACTTCAACTCTCCAAACAACAACCGCGAGGCTGGCGTGATTATCCACAGCAGGGAAGCGGCCGGATATTATACGGCCGTCTTCTCTGCTGACTGGAACGGGGAGTATGAAAAAGATCCGGTCTCGGCAGGGCTCGGCTTCGATCTCCGGCTGCTGCTTGCCGGAGGGATCGTGATCCTTTTGATAGGCATTGTTATCCGGCGGAGACGCTGACCGGTTTTATTTGAATCCTTTCGCTTCCCGAACCTCGATCTCTTCCATCTCGTCGAGGTACGGCAGAAGCGCTTTGATATATCCCCGCGGACCGACGGCGGTTTGCATCGTTCCGGTCTCCAGGATCTCTGCCGCAAGGGGCTGTTCTTTCAGCATCTGTTCGACCTTGACTCCCGGACCCTGGATCTGCTTCATATGTTTCTGCATATTTTTCATCCAGTCTTCGATCTCCAGGACAGGGCGGAAGTCCGGATCGGCCAGACGGTACTTCTCCAGATCGGCCGTGAGATCCGAGGTCTTGGCGATTTCTGCATCCATATAGAGATATACATTGATCCGTTCGCGCCGCCGGAGGTCCATAAGCTCCAGCAGGTCGATGTTTTCGCCGGGTGCGGGAAGGTCTGTCATACCAGTCATGTTTGTCGGCAGAAAGTATTAAGATCACACCAGGATCGTGATGTCGGAGAGCCGGTTTGCGATGATCTCTTTTTTCCCGGCATAGGTTTCGATAATGCCGATGACCTTGACGCGGTCTCCTGATACGAGGAGGGGATCTTTCCCGCCGTTTGGGATAAACACATCCGTTCCCGAGATGTTTGCGATCAGATGTCCGCCGGTCCCGGTGATCTTTGTCTCCAGCACGATGCCTTCGAGACGAACGAGTGTTCCGTCGGGAAGATCGGGACGATAATCTGCGGCTCCCTGATCCGGTATGAGATGGACAGTGCCAAGATACAGGAGGGCAAGCAGCAGGATAACAAGAATGAGGATACCGGCAGCGCGGCGTTCGGGGCGGGTGAGCATGCTGATTTTTGTGTATGTATCCAAGCGTGATTAATCTTCGTCTGTGGCGCGATTCTGCCCAAAGAAGGCCGGTATGGAGGCAATTTAGTTCGAGGTGTTTCGAACAATATTGCATCAATGTCTATTTTTGTTCAAACTATAACGAACAAATGTAGAAAAGCATTATATACTTTTAAGTCAATTATGATGTATGCAGAGAACAAACATGCCCAAGTCGTGTCTCACGATCTTCCAGTTACTGGAACGCACCGGTTCTCAGACGCACAAAGATATTGTCTTAAGCACAGGACTTGCCCCGCGTACGGTCCGTTATGCGCTCAGACGTCTGAAGGAAAATGGCATGATCATCGAGAAGTTCAACTTCCGCGATGCACGCCAGGCAATTTATATGCCAAAGATGACTGCGGCGGCAACTCACGCCTCAGCCTGATAATTCACAGATCCACCCTCTAAATACACCTCACAAACTCACCCTTTTTCTTTTTCAAGTTGTTTTACTGATGCAGGCAGTTGCTTTGCACCGTATGTTTCCTCTGTATGCGGATTATTGCGAAGCAGACGGAACAAAGCATATGACCGGCGGGACCCGGGCAGGGAAACTGACGTACACAAAAACACAAAAAAAAGAGTACTGAAAAAATGAGAATGGATGCATGACAAAGATCCGCCGCAGACCTCGTCAAAGCCCGCTTCTCACTTCACCCGGACAAGCAGTTCCGCATTCTCGATCGCGACATCAGTATTTCCTACCATCTGTGCCGCCGCGATCGAATAGGACCGTGACTTCTCCGCTAACGTGTCTCCTTCCACATCCACATCCACGCACACCGTCTTGATCCCCACAAGCTCATCCGAATACCGAATGATCTCGAACGTTCTGAACTCCTGCGGGAAATCCCTCAGCGATGCCGTCTCCACGACCCAGAATCCATACTCAGGGTGAGCCGGATCCGGCGACGGGACCGCCGCGATCGTATTTCTGTGATTGTGTCCTGCGACCCACATCAGCAGATTCGGATACTTCTGCAGCTCCGTGATCAGGTCGTTCTCGGAGACTTCCGAGTTCAGACTCCATCCCGAGGGTGAACCCACTGCCGTCGTCGCGATCGGGATATGTGCCCCGATGATCATCAGCACACCCTCCTCCTGTCCCTTCTCCAGCTCCGCCTTCAGCCAGGCGAACCGCTCCTCATCCAGAGAACCGCGGCCGTGTGCCCAGATATCGCCGATCGTTGAACCTTCGACCGTCGTATCATCCAGCATAATGATCCGGACCCCCTCCACCGGGTCGAACGAATAGCAGGCGAAATCGTCCGCGATCATCTCTTCCGTATATCCGTGACCGAACGGAAGCGAACTCGAGTTCAAAAACTCCTGCATGAACCCGATCCGGCTTCCATTCTCCGCGATCGCATGACGGTTTGCATCCGCAACCACCTTTGGCGCAGACGCAAATTCTGAAGCCTTGCCAATACCTATAATGGCGCCGTTCGGATCCGATCCGTTAAAGACACCCATATAATAGCCGGTAAGCGAAGGATCTCCGGTCACCGTTACGTCGAGCCGCATATTCGCGACCGTATCCCCGCGATACATCCTGCTGATGTTTTCATCCACCGCGAACACGCCCGTAAAGAACTGATCGTGATTCCCGATCGTCTGATACCAGGGAACATCCAGACCCTCTGCCGTAAACGTCTTCTGATAATCGAGATTCTCCTTCCCGGCATTTCCTCCCGAGGTCGGATCGATCGTTTTTCCGTCAAGAACATCAATGAACCAGCGCAGTTCATTATACTGATTATTGTTCGCCGCATCGCCAAGGGACAGAACAAGATCCAGCTTATTCTCTTTGTTTATGTTATTGATCGTCTTCACTGCCGCATTCAGCACCTGGGTCGAGTACATCGAGACCGGTGAGTATGCCGAAGGGAAGGGGCTGAGATAGCCCAGAGCGATCACCTGGACCGGTGACTCATCATCCGTGATGTGGATATCCGAGATCGCGGCAAACGAAAGAAGCTGTGTTCCCTCACCCGACAGAGTCGCTCCGCCTGCGATATCATCTCTCACGGTGACCGGCACGCCCGCACCGTCTGTCCACTGACCAAACCCGTTGTAATGGTAGATGCTGAGATTTGCCGGAGTGATGGTCAGGTTCTCTCCCGGACTGACCGGGACAACGGTGCGTTCGGTTGTGTTGAATGATCCTGTCGGACTCACACAGCCGCTGGAAAATACCAGCAGCACAGCGAATAGTACGATTAGTACTGCCAAAATGCGTGACATATATCCTGTTTATAGGTATCTGAAGGATAAAAAAGAACCAGATAAAAAAAATTAAAATGTGGAATCCAGTCTTCTGCCGATGTGGGGCACGAAGTCCTTCTTTCTGGACACGACGCCCGGAAGATGCATGGGTTTTCTCTCCCAGTGCATCGCAAGCATCGTCGCGTCATCCGCTGCCGCAAACAGATCCGATCCCATCTCCGAGACACTCGTATATAATGCAAGATAAATGTCCGGGGCATGCGGCTGTCGGAGCTTTGCCTCCAGTGCCGCAAAGATCGCCTCCTCATTGGTCTTCGCATATGCATACGACGGGACAAGGACCTGACAGATGATCACCCGTTTGCCCGAGAGATTATACTCCTTTGTGTCCCGCTCGAGAAGCTCGTCCTGCGAGACCCCGGAAAGGGACATCCCTTCCGCGATAAGTTCGTTCGCGTAGGCGATCGGATCGACGCCGGCGATCTCGGACAGGAACAGGACGGCGTCCTCGTCCTGCTTTGTCGTCGTCGACATCTTCAGACCGAGCGTGTCGGAAAGGATCCCTGAGAGGAGGATCCCTGCCACTTCCTTTTTGGGTTTGATCCCCGCTTCCATGAACCGTCTCGTAACGATCGTCGAGGTCGAGCCGACCGGTTCCATATCGAAACGGATCGGGCGAAGGGTCGCCATCGCTCCAAGCCTGTGGTGATCGATGATCTCGATGATGTCTGCGGTTTCGATCCCCTCGACAGCCTGACTGTACTCGTTGTGATCGACGAGGATCACCGACTTCGCCACATCCTCCATCAGCGAGTTCCGGGAGATCGTGCCGAGCAGTTTGCCATTCTCGTCCACGACACAGGCCGTCCGGTACTTCGAGTTCGAAACGATCTGTTTGACATACTCCATCGTATCGGCGATCCGGACGGTCGGAACGTCCTTCGTCATGATCGTCTCGGCGGGCAGTGTCAAGTGGATCATCTTCGCGACCCCGAACGCGTCGACCTCGGTCGAGATGACCGTCACGCCCTTCTCCGAGGCTGACGCGAGCAGCCGCTGGCCGACCGGGGCGGAATCCGCAATGATCAGTGCCGCGATCCCGGCGGAGACCAAAGCGAGCTGGGTCGGTTCGTCGTCTCCTACGATCGCGATATCCTTTTTCGTGATGCGGGAGAGGATCACATGCAGGGCATCGATCGAGATATACACGGCTCCTTCAAGCACAGTATGATTTTTGACCCGCACTGTCCCATGCAGGATCCGTGCGAGCGTATCGACGCTCACCGGCGAGACGGCGAGGGTCTCCATTTTGGTATTGGATACATATGCCCGCGCAAGACCGTGTTCACTCACGAGCCCGATCAGGTTCCCGTTTGGATCCGTGATCGGGAGATTCCGCAGATCCTTCGTATCCATCAGTTCGATGACATCGATCGTCGGCGTTTCGGCATATGCGCTTTCCGGGTGAGTAAAAGGAATGTCGGCAACAGACGGTTCAACGCTCAGGACAAGGGCCGGCCCTTCGACATCGAACTTGGCGAGAGCGTACTTCGACTCGGCGTTCAGGTCTCCGCAGCGTGCAGCGATATAGGTGTCCTTCCCGTCTCTGTTCAGAAATGCGGCATACCCGATAGCACTGCATATACTGTCTGTATCCGGATGACGATGACCCAGGACATATATTGACTTCAACTCAGACTCTCCTGACGATACATATGCGTATAGTTTGGCGGTGTATTAGATAGACTTTTTTCCGTCGGGATTTTTCTCGTCACGCAAATTATTAAGACGCTTCACCCCTTATCTAATTGGCATTATGCACAAGGAAGAACTACTTGAGCTTCACCAGATATTTTTTGACATAAAGGTCTACTATGAGTCATTGAATCCCGATCTGAAGTTTCCTCAATACAATGCCCTGAAAATCACTCCGGATATGGTCAATCGGAGTAAACTCGAGCACAAATATGCAATATTTATTCTCGGTTCTGAGATCGCCTCCGCTATGAAGGAGATCGAGACGATCTCTTCACGCGGGATCCCGACCCGGATGAAAGAGCTTGCCGACCGCACGCTCAAAGAGATGGAAGCCGAAAAGGAACAGTAAAATAAGGCGGGGATCTCTATGATCCGCCTTCGATTTTTCTATTTTAGCTCTTGGTGAACTCGACCCCGATCACCGAGCAGGTTTTTTTGCCGCTACTGAGTGTAAGGGTATTTTTCTGGGAAAATCCGGATGCGGCGATCGGAAAGTCCATTCTGTAGGTATGGTCATCGATCGGTGTCCAGGTGAAATCCGAGGACTGGGTGAATCCCATGGTCGCGGCCGTCAATCTGCCAGTGCCGCCTGTGTTGAAGATCAGGGTATATTTTTCCTCATACCCGTTGGGGTTTGTTGTTCTTCCGACCCAGGTGCCGACGAGAGGGTCGCTTTGGCTCACCGTCGGTCCAAGTCCCGGTTCGTATTCGATCTCGGGATCACTGACCGTCATATAGGATAGGCAGCCTGCAGAGCAGATCCCTCCCGTCAGTACGGCAAGCACAAGCAGGAATAGAATTACGGTGTGTTTCTCCATGAGGAAGAATCGGCCGCAGAGATAATAATAGCTCCTTTCTATTTTCTCCCTTCTTTATCCTGACGGATCAGATAATCGGCAAGAAGTTTGGGGATGGGGGCAGTCATACAGTGCCAGTTCGGGGTGCCGTTTACTTCAAGGACGGTGTATCCTCCGTCTTCAAGCGGGAGAAGGTCAACGCCGCAGTAGTCGATGCCGACTGCGCGTGCGGCTCCTTCTGCGGCGTCAGCCATTTCTGTGGGGATCTCAACGGCCTGTCCGCACCCTCCCTGGTGGATGTTGTGGGTAAGATGTGCGGACTCACGTTTGATTGCTCCTACGGCAGTGTTGTCTATGACGAAGATGCGGTAGTCACGATCATTTTTCACGTATTCCTGAACATAGTAAGGCGGTTCTTCTTTGATCTCGTCTGCGGAGGTGAACAGATAGATCCCGTTTCCGTCATAGCCGTAGACCGGTTTGTAGACCGCTTTTCCGCCGTGTGCGTCGAGAAATTTTTGGACCTTTTCTTTGCTGTTGGTAAAACAGGTTGCCGGACTGGGAGCTCCTGATCTGATTATTTTTGCGGTCGTCGTAACTTTGCTTGCGCAGATCGCGATGGCTTCCGGGGAGTTGATGACATGGTTTTCCAGTTCAAGGGCTTTGAGGAGTTCAAACTGGACACCGTCCTGTTTGATACCGCAGGCCCAGATGGTCTCTCCGGAGACGGGGAGATCGAACGGATCGACGGAGGCAAGGTCGAGGTTGATAAACGGAACTCCCCGTCGTCTGAGTTCGGACTGGACCATGCCGGTTGAGTTGTCAGTTGGTGTATCGGTCGGTTTGGGGATGATATGAATCATTATTCTGTGTTTGCTTTGGCGATGTAATAAGTCTGCCGTGATCGTCCCGGATCGGCGTCTCCGCACCCCGGATCAAAACACGATCCGCAAAATATCTGCACAAAAAAAAGAAAAAATTAGTATCTTCTTGCGATGAAGAAGTCCGCCATCTCCATGATCAGCGTCTTTGCTTCCGAGTCCGGAAGAACAGACAGGCCTGCTTTGGAGTCATTGATGAGTTTTTCGGCCATGCCCCGGGCTTTGTCCAGAACACCGGACGTCTCGAGAAGTGAAATCGCGTCCGCGATCTCCTCTTTCGAAAGGTCAGGCTTGTGGTAAGCGGAGAGATCGATTCCCCCGTCGCGTGCGAGGATCGCGAGCACGCTCTGCTTGTTTTCCCGGAGATCAGAGGCCTGATCTTTCCCGGAAACCTCTGACGGTGCGAGAAGGTCGATGATATCATCCTGGATCTGGAAGGCAATGCCCGTGTTCAGACCGAGGGTATACAGAGCAGAGATCTGCTTGACATCTCCGCCGGCAAGGGCGGCCCCGATTCCGGCGGCGGCCGCATAGAGGACGCCGGTCTTTTTCCGGACCATCGAAAGATACTCTTCCAGGGTCACATCCGACCGCGTTTCGAAGGAGACATCCTCCTGCTGACCTTCGCAGAGTTCATGACAGGAGTGGGCAAGCATCTGGACGGCGATCACTTTGGACTCGGACGTGGCGTTTTTCACGCGGCAGAGGTATTCGAATGCATTCGCATACAAAACATCGCCCGCAAGGATCGCGGTGGCTTCGTTCCATACGACATGGACAGTCGGCCTTCCGCGGCGCAGTGAATCCCCGTCCATGATATCGTCATGGACGAGGGTAAAAGTATGTGTCCATTCCAGAGCAAGGGCTGCCTGAAAAATATCCTCCGACGCGCCGCTCCGAATCGACTCTGCCGAAAGCAGCACAAGAGCCGGGCGAAGACGTTTTCCTCCGCTCACAAGGAGATGGGACGCTGCTTTCTGCAGAGTCGAGTCAACCGCTTTACTATACTCGTCCGCCTCCATATCGACTTTGGCGGCAACAGTTTTCAGATATTCATCAAGTTTCATTGGATCATCTCATTTGGGAAGGACCAGACGGTCGCCATTCTGCATAATATGGATCTCTTTGTTCAGTGCATAGCCGAACTCGGAACCAAGCGTCACATGGCCGGCTTTCATTGAGAACGGACCGTGGGACGGAATGATGTGCTCGGGGTTCAGCATCGCGAGAAGATCGTAATGCTCCTGATAGTAGGCGTGACCCGTTACATGGAGTCCGTCAAAGATCCGGGCGCCCTGCCGGATCAGAAGGCGGTCGACCTCGGCACGCTGGGCATAGTTGGTCGGCGTCGGGATGATGTTTGCCGAGAACAGGATCTTGTCGCCCTTCTCGATCTTGAGAGGGGTCTCATTTAATGCGATCCTCGAAAGCATGGATCCGGGTTCACCCTGGTGACCGGTCGCAACGAGAAGGAACTTGTCCTTGCCTTCTTTGAGAACACGGCGGAGCATGCGGTCCGTCGTCTTTCTGTTTCCGTAGATGCTTGTCCCCTGCGGGAAAGCTACCTGCTTTAAAACCTCGGCAGTGGTGTTGTACCTCTCCATACTGCGTCCGAGAAGCACAGGGATCCGGTCGATCTCGCGGGCGCACTCGGTGATGGTCTTGATCCTCGCGATCTGCGAAGCGAAGGTCGAAACGATGACGGCATTTTTGTCGTCCTCGCAGCGCATGATCGCGTCACGGACCCGAAGACGGGCAACCTGTTCGCTTGGGGAGTAGCCGCGGTCATCAAGGTTTAAGGATTCAACGATCAGAACCTTCACGCCCTGCTTGCCGATCTCACGCATACGGGCGAGGTCCGGAGCTTCACCGATGACCGGCGTCATATCGAACTTGAAATCGTTTGCATACACGACGCAGCCGACCGGAGTATGGAGAACGGCCATCACCGAATCGATGATACTGTGTTGAACACGGATGAACTCTAAGGTCAGACTCTGGGAGATGGTATATTTTCCCCCGGCTTTGAGAGCAAAGGTCTTGTTCATCACCGAGAACTTGCGTTCGCCTTCGATCTGCTGTTTGATCAGCTCGTTCGTGTACGGGGTCGAGATGATCGGGCAGTTGTAACGGTGAGCGAGTTTCTGGATCGCACCGATGTGGTCCAGGTGACCGTGTGTACATACGATCGCTTTGACGGTCCCTTCGACCGAGTTCATCACGGTGTCATCGGGAATTGCCCCCATCTGGATAAGATCCAGAGAGTGCATATTCTCCATATCCACGTTGTTGCTGCCCGTGATCGGGTCCAGATATAATCCAATGTCAAAAATGACGATCTCTTTGCCGACGCGGACCGCGGTCATGTTTCTTCCGACCTCGTTGTATCCGCCTACGGCTATTACTTCTATGTCTACCATATTTGTGTTTCCTGATTTTTTTATGTCCGAATCATCTGCCTGATGTCCCCTAAGAGGTAATACCTTGCCTTGGAAAGGGAAGGAATATCTTTTGCCCCGCAGAGGAACATCGAAGCCCTGAGTTCCGTGTGAATTGTGTCTATTGCAGATCCAAGGGATTCCTCGCCGGAAAGTGCCGGGCTAAGAAGAGATAATGCCATCCCTCCAAGCGTTGCACCAAGCACGATCCCTTTTGCAATATCGAGACCGGTCTTCAACCCGCCGGTAGCAATGACCGGTCCTTTACTCACCTTCGCTACCTCAAAAACACTGACCGCGGTAGGTATCCCCCATGATATGAGAGAATTCCCTAACCCGGCCAGGGCCTTATCACCGGCAGCATCCCGTTTCTGTGCACGGGCACCCTCGATCTTCGCCCACGACGTACCGCCGTATCCGCCGGTGTCTACAGCTGAAACACCGGCATCGAAAAGCCGGGCGGCAACTTCTGACGAAATACCGCATCCGGTCTCTTTTACGATTATAGGAACATTTGATTCTTTACAGGCCTGTTCGATTGCGCGAAGGCATCCTGCCGCATTGTGGTCGCCTTCCGGCTGGATGGCTTCCTGCAGGAAGTTTAAGTGAATACAGAGTGCATCGGCGTCGATCATTTCGACCGCGGCATCGACCCATTCCATCCCATGACTGACCAGCTGGACCGCCCCGATGTTCCCGCAGAGGAATGCATGGGGAGCAGCGTCTCTCACGATGCTGAAACTGTCAGCAAGATCAGGATCTTCGAGAGCCGCACGCTGGGAACCGACACCCATTCCAAGACCGTATTTTTCCGCAGCAGACCCTAAGACACGGTTCACTTCTTTCGTGTCCGGGTGACCGCCGGTCATCGCAGAGATGAAGAGAGGCGAGGAAAGTTTTCTTCCAAGGAAGTCGACGGAGAGGTCGATCCTGTCAAGATCGCATTCGGGCAAGGCGTTGTGTACAAGAATGACGTCTTCAAATCCAGCACTGCCGGCAGTAACGTCTGTTTCACTGCAGAGACGCAGATGATCCAGTTTTCTTGATGATGTACGTTTGTCTGTGGTCATTTTCTTACCAGTGTCCCGCCGTAATTTTTTCCCAAGAGGAAATCCGCCACACGGTTCGCGGCGAAAATGTGCGAGTCGATCCCATCGTCCGCGAGAAGGAGAAGTTCATCGATCTTTCCACGCATGCCGCCGGTTATGTCGGTGCTCGAAGAGCCGCCGAGATCGATCTCACCGACGTTTTTCCGGTTGATCTCCTGGATGACTTCGCCGTTTGCAAGAACGCCGCCCACATCGGTCGCGATCCCAACGCGTTTTGCGCCGAGTTTGACGGCAAGGTAGGGGACGATCTGATCGCCGGAAACGATACAGGCGCCGCGTTTTGTGTCCATGACCACATCTCCGTGCAGGACCGGGATGAGTCCTAGGGAAAGCATCTCTTTGATCTGCGAAACGCCTGCCGAGACAAGGCGGCCGTTCTCCGCAAGGCAGCATCCGAACGGATGAAGCGAGACGGCTTCCATGCCGGCTTCACGAAGCGAGGCTACGACCGAGCGGTTGAGCCGGGACACTGCCGTGTGCGTTACAAAAATACCTGCGGCGTTTGCTTTCGTCACGCCGCCCGGGATATCATAGGCTTTTGCCTCGGGATGCCCGCAGGAACCTGCTCCGTGCACGATGATGAGCGGGAATTTTCCGGCAAACGGTGCGATCTGCTCGGCAAGGAGTTTGATCTTTGCCGAATCGACGACCCCGTCTTCGGATTTTTTCGTAACGATGCTTCCGCCGAGTTTGATAATGACTGGTTCATTCATCTTTTTCTCTCCGTGCTCCTTCCGTGTCGATGGTCGTGGTTATCGGGCGGGCATCGCAGTCTTCGATCGCCCCGGCGACCCGGTTGCGGGAACCCTTTGAGCATAACGCCCAGATACATCCTCCACCGCCGGCGCCTGACATTTTTGCTCCGTATGCGCCGGCATTGCGGGCCGCGAGAACAAGCTGGGACAAGACCGGGTGACCAACGCCGAGAGCATCGAGAAGAGCATGGTTCCGGTTCATCAGAACGCCCAGATCTTTGGGATTTTCAAGATTGTGCATGGCGTCCATGGTCACGCCGCCGATCGCATCCATGATGCCGTTTGCAACAACCGGCGACGTCCGTTTGAGTTCAGCAACTTTTTCCACCATCTCCGCGGTGTTGTGGGAGATAAGAGAGTTTCCGATCACGATCGAGAGGTTCTGCGGAGGAAGAAGGCGGCGTTTTTCACTGCCGCGGATGAAGACCAGACCCCCGAATGTCGAAACATACGTGTCGGTCGGGCTTGCCCGCCCGCCCTGGGTGACTTTTTCCACCTCATAGGCCAGATCGCCGACTTCTTCACGGGTGTAGCCGAGCTCGAACTCATCGTTGATCGCAAAAAGCGTTGCCACCGTAACGGCCGCCGAAGAGCCGAGACCGGACGCACTCGGCAGCTGGGATCTGACATACACGCTGCCTTTGACATCCGTGATCCGGAAACATTCCGAGATGTAGGGGGAGTTTGGTTTCTGATAATATCTTGAATGCCGGACGGTGACCTGAACGCGGGGTTTTATCGCCATCGCGATGGCAGGTTTTCCATAGACGACAGCGTGTTCTCCAAAAAGAATGACTTTGCCCGGAGCGCTCCATGTTGCCATGTCAGACCACTTCCATCGCCGCATATCCTACGACTTCGGTTTGATCGCCGGTGACATCGCCTGATGTCTGATATACAAGAACACGGGCTTCTTTTGCACCGAACGCGGCGCATATCTCTGCCATGGCGGCAATACAGCCGTATCCGCACATGGAGGGGCGGATCCTAACCAGGGCATCATAGAAAGCGTTGACGTCAAGATTCCGCACAGCCGCAAGGACCGTCAGATCATTCTGCTCAGCAATCTTTGCCGGAACATAATGCGAACCGTCGCCTGACGCGATGATGATCGGGCGTGTTCCAGTTTCCTTCGCAGCGGTGATTACCGCCCGGGCGACCCGTTCTGCTCCGCGTGGAGACTGATCGCCCATGAGGATCGGGACGATTTTTGCGTTCGGGAACCGATACCGGATGAAAGGCATCTGAACTTCGAGAGAGTTTTCCTTTACCGAGACCAGATCATTATCCACCGGTATTGATCCGCTCAGGGCTTCGATGAAGGCAAGATCCGGGAGGACATTTCCAATCGGTGTCTCCCAGATCATATCCGAAGTGGAGGTTTCCACTCCCGCGTGACTTGGACCGATCAGAACAAAGGTCCCGGCAAATGCCGGAGGTATCTTTGCATATCCGCATGCTGCCGTAGTGCCGGAGTATACATAACCTGCATGCGGAACGAGGATCCCGTATGGATTCGAAACAGACGTCACCGTAGATGCAAAAAAAGCGGAGATTTGCTCATCCAGCTCATCGCCGTTTTTTGGATAAAATATACCCGAGAGTGTTGAGAGCCGCACAGACTTTTCCGTAGCCTTAGGCTCTGCCGGTATTTTTGATATCATTGTTATATAATGGGAAGATTTCCAGATTCCCCATCTAACCGTTTTTGTCCGCCAAACCTGTGAAGCGTGGGGCGGGTGTATGTAAGGTATATTATTATTGGTAGGGAAAGGCTTTAATTGTTGGGGTGGAGAGCAAACGAGCGGAGCAAAAAAGGGAAAAATACCAGACCTGCAGGATGTTAGAGAGCAGAAGCGGAAGATCAGCAAATAAAAAAAGGTGAGGGGATGCCCCGGCGAAAACGGATCACTCGCCGCTGCATCCGGTTCCTGATCCGTCGCCTTTTCCGCAGCAGCCGAACTCATTCTGGACATCCTTGCCAAGCAATCCGACCGCGTCAGCTCTGCATCTCTGACAGTGACGCATCTGGCGGACATACGGAGCGCAAAGCTCGTGCATCCGCGCCTTGTCTGCATTGGTCGGCGGAACGACGTCCTTGAATTTGTACTGAGGGATCAGCGGGATGATATTGAAGTTGAACACGCCCATTGCTCCGACTTTTTTTGCGATCTCAGGGATATGCCCGTCGTTTACGCCGGGAATGTACACGGTATTGATCTTCACGAGCATCTTGCGTTTTACCGCCTCTTCGATACCTTTGAGCTGCTGCTTCAGTAAAATTTCGGCAGCTTCACGGCCGTGATACTTTTTCCCGCCATACTCGACGAATGAGTAAATTTTCTCGCCGATCGCGGCATCGATCGCGTTCAGCGTGACCGTGATATTTCTGACCCCGTACTTTTCGAGGATATCGATCTTTTCCGGAAGAAGCAGACCGTTTGTGCTGATGCACAAAATCACGTCAGGATACTTTTCGTGGACGAGACGGAGCGTCTCAAACGTCTCCTCGTTTGCAAGCGGATCCCCGGGTCCTGCGATACCGACGACTTTGATGTGCTTCATCCGTGAAACGACTTCATCGATCCGCTCCAGAGCATCACCGGGGAGAAGGATCTCGCTTGTCACCCCGGGCCTGGACTCATTGACACAGTCATAATCCCTTACACAGTAATTACACTGGATATTGCATTTCGGCGCAACGGCCACATGGCATCTGCCAAATGTATGTCGTGCCTCCGGACTGTAACATGGGTGCTCATTGATTCTCCGGAGTGTCTCCGGGTCATACGGCAAATTCTGTGCATCACGCAGATCTTTGTCAGTTTCACGGGTTTCCATAGTAATTCTATTGTGTCTCGTCCTATAAAGTCCAAACGTTTCTGGCACTGACGCTCCACGAATATTCTTTATATCCATGGGACGAAAATAGTGGTATCAAAGTATCAGGAGGATTGGATGGTGGATATTGGCGGTCTTTTTGGCAAAAATGATAAACAGAATCCCTGGATAGCACGCGGAGAACAGGCATATGACAAAGGGCAGTATGAGGATGCGGCCCAGCATTTTACAAAAGCCCTGGAACTTGAGCCGGCTTCGGCAAAACTCTGGACACGCCTTGCCGCAAGCCAGCGGTTCTGCCAGAAATGCGATGCGGCTTCCCGGTCATATGCCAAAGCTGTCGAACTGAATCCGGATGACGGTCAGGCCTGGAAATCACTTGCCCTACTCCTCGGAGATGCAGGAAAATACGAAGAAGCGCTCTCTGCTCTCGGCCATGTTGTTTTGCCCGACAGCGAAGTATATCTCAAAGAGAGAAAATACGAGTGGCTCCGTCAAAGCGGCAGATACCGGGATGCCGCAGCGGTATGCTCGCAGCTCATCGCCGTTTTTCCGGGAAATATTCAGTATCGCGCCGGATATGCCGATCTGCTGATGAGAAGCGGGATGTTTGCCGAAGCACGATCCGTGTACGACGATCTCGCCTCCTCGCTTGGGAAACCTGAGATGTTCTCCAATGCCGCATTCTGCTGCGAGATGACGGGTGATGTCGAAGGTGCGCTGAAACGGTATGCCAATCTTGCCGAAAACGATGTGGTCGGCTGGTACCGCCGGGCACGACTCGAAGAAAGTCTTGGAAACTTTAAGAACGCTTCCGCCGCATACGGGATGATCCAGCATTACACAACCGGAGACGACGTCACCATCACAGTTCGCCGGGCATTGTCCTTTTACTGGGATGGAAACGGAAAAGAAGCCGCGATCCAGCTTGAAAAGGTCCTGGCAAAAGGCTATGCGAACGCTGAACTCTGGCATCTGCTTGGGACCATCTCGTTTTTGAACGGAGAGTTCAGGCGGGCCGTTGAAGCATTCGTCGAATACATCCACCTGAATCAGACGAATAACGCGGTCTGGTATATGAAAGGCTGCGCCGAGTACCTCTCCGGAAAATACAAAGAAGCACTCGAGAGTTTCGGGAAGATGGGTAAACTCGGCTCCGCCGTGCCCTCGCCTGCGAAAATGAAATGGTTCGAGGACAGCGAACTTGATCTGTTCGACAGCGGCCCGTCCCAGAAAGAGCAGATCAAAGTCGAGGTCGGCGTCGTGAACGAAGGGCTTCTTTCCATGCAGGGATACGCCCTTGCGGCTCTTGGGCGATACGGTGAAGCAGATAAAGCCGCCGGCGTTGTGCTGAGCCATGCCCCCGCAAGACTCGACATGGAACTTCTGCACAGCAGATGTCTTGCAGGACTTGGAAGATATCAGTACGCCGGAGATGCGGCGGCACGCGTTCTTGCAAAATCCCCTGAAAATATCGCCGCTTTAGAGCAGCATGCCGCGTCCATGATGCTTGCCGGCAAATACAGGGAAGCTGCCGGATCATGGAAAAAACTCCTCGAGGCATCGCCGGAAAACACGCTTGCCTACATCGGTCTCCTCAAAGCATGCAGCGGGACCGGGAGATACGAAGAGGCACAGGAGATCGCAAAACGTCTGTTAAGTGAAGAGTATCTTCCCCGCGACATCACAGTCACCCTGCTCGCGGGAGAATCTGCGGCCTCTGCCGGAAATTATGAGGAGGCAGTTATCCATTACCAGAACGCCGCCGCCTTATCATCCAATACGCCGGCAGCATTCATCGGTCTTGGCTCCGGATATGAAATGCTCGGCGAATACGAGAAAGCCGTGGAAGCATTCAGCTCCGCCGATGAGATCCTGCCGGATCAGCCGGGGATCCTGCTCGATCTCGGCAGGGCCCGGGCAGCAGCGGGACAGAGTCAGGCAGCTGCCGAGACCTATATCAGGATCATGACCGACCACCCCGACATCGCCGGAGCGGCATCCCACGTCACAACACTCTGCGCCGATCTCGGTCTAAACGAACAGGCGGCGGATGCGGCGTCCGCTGCATTATCCAAAGGAGAAGGGGGCCTAGGCCTTTTGACCCTCGGCGGAGACCTCTGCAGATCGATCGACCGGCTTGATCAGGCACAGGACTGCTATACTGCAGCCCTCAAAGCAGACCCTGATAACATCCATAATCTTTACTCGATCGGACATGTCCACTTGTTAAAAGGCGAGTTCAAACTCTGTACCGAATATATGGACCGGTGTCTGAGCCTTGCACCCGAGCATTCCCAGGCTTTGTTCGACAAAGGAGCGGCTTACGTAAACCTCGGCAGACTTGAGGATGCGGCAAAAGTCCTGCGGCATCTCACCGAGATCGACGAAACCAACACAAAAGCCCTGCTTCAACTCGCAGAGATCCTTGAACAGCTGCATAACTATGACGAGGTCCTCGAGGTCTATGCAAGATATCTCAATGCAGGCGTTCCCAACGCAGACGTTGTCAGGAAACTTGCCTCGATCTATCTTATGAGAGGAGAGTATGAAGAGGCACTCTCCGGCTATGAGCTTCTGATCGAATCAAACCCAGACGACATTATCACACACCGTCTGAGAGCAGAAGCGTTCAGGTTCCTTGGAAGAGATGAAGAGGCGGCAGAAGCCTGTGCAAAGATGCTGGCTCTTCGCCCAAACGACCAGAATATCAGATCCATGTATGCGGCATCTCTTGCCAACATCGGAAAAACGGAAGAAGCGCTCAAACAGTACGCCGAGCTGACCCTCAAAGACCCGGAAAACACCGCCGCTCTTTTCGGCTATGCCGAGATGCTTTCACGCATGGGAAAATATCCCGAAGCGATCAGATACTTTGACAAACTCATCGGGAAATACCCGAGAAACAGTCTGCTCCATCTCGAAAAAGCCCTTGCCTCGATCAAGATCGGCGAACCAAAAGATATCACGAGCGACATGACGACCGCGGCCCAGACAGATCCAAAAAATCCGTATGTACTTTCCGGTCTTGGATTCATGCAGATGGTCACCGGCCATCCAACCGAGGCTCTCGCTGCATTCGACAAAGCAGAGGCTGCAGGATGTAAAGATCCTGACCTGAACTTCTGCCGCGGGATCATCTATCTTCAGCAGAGCAGATTCGATATGGCGGAAAAAGCAGCGGATCACATCCTGAAGACCGATCCGGATCACCTCCCCGCCATGCATCTGAAAGCACGGTCGCTCGAGTCCGTCGGCAGACTCAAAGAAGCCGTCGGCTACTACGACCGGATCGTCGAGCTTTCGGAGACCCGCGAGGATCCGGAAATATCAAGAGAGGAGTAGATGCAGGTCCAGATCCTCTGCGTAGGAAAGATCAAAGACCCCTATATTTCCGCAGGCATTGCCGAGTTTGAAAAACGTCTGCGCCCGTATGCGAAGATATTCATCACGGAACTTGCCGAGGTGAAGATCCCGGAAAATGCCTCGGCATCGGAAGAGATCCGTGTAAAAGAGAAGGAGGGAGAGCTGATCCTTGCGAATGTGAAAGAGGGATTTTCCACCATAGCTCTTGACCCGTATGGGCTCTCTCTTTCGAGTGAAGGGTTTTCCGGGATCTTTCGCGAGGCGAAATTATCCGGGAGGAATATCTGTTTCATCATCGGCGGACCCCTTGGTTTGTCGCCTGAACTGCTCAAATCGGTCGAAAAAAAGCTTTCCTTATCCCAAATGACCTTTACTCACACCATGAGCAGATTGATTCTCTTTGAACAGATCTATCGCGCGTTTCGTATCCTGAACGGTGAACCCTACCACAAATAACGGTTTACGCCGTGTTACTTGTTGTCATGTAGCACCAATATTATACGTGGTTAGTTCCAACATATAAGTACCATGAAATTGGTATACACCGGCAAAACAAAAGATGTATTCTCACTTGACGATGGGAACTATCTGCTGAAATTTAAGGATGACTGTACTGGCGCCGATGGCGTATTCGATCCTGGGATGAACACAGTCGGCCTAACTATTGAAGGTGCCGGACGTGCAGGTCTTAGATTGACACAGTATTTTATGGAGATCCTGAACGCAAAAGGAGTCCCCACCCATTTCATCAGTGCAGACATCGAGAATGTAACGATGACCGTAAAACCCGCCAAGACATTCGGCAAGGGTCTGGAAGTCATCTGCAGATTCCGCGCAGTAGGCAGCTTCTACCGCCGCTACGGAGACTATGTGGAAGAGGCAGCTCCTCTGCCGGCATTTGTCGAAACGACGTTCAAAGATGATGCACGCGAAGACCCGCCTGTAACCAAAGATGCGCTGGAGATCCTGGGGATCATGTCCGCACAGGATTATGAGAATCTCAAGATCCTGACTCAGAAGATTGCCACCATCATGAAGGAAGAGCTTGCAACCAAGAACATCGATCTCTATGACATTAAGTTCGAGTTCGGTAAGATCGGTGATCAGGTCGTTTTGATCGATGAGATCTCCGGCGGAAACATGCGTGCTTACAGAAACGGCGAGTACATCTTACCGCTGGATCTGACGAAAATGGTTCTCAACGAGTAACCACCCTCTTTTTTTCTCATAGAACTTACGCGGGGTTGTGATTTCGACCGAGATAAACTGAAGTCATTATGAGATGTACGTCGATTTCGTGTAAGGTATTAGTGCAGACATAAGAGAGAAACCAACCGCGAATCCTCGCGAATCGCATTTTTCTTGCGTTCGGGCGCTCTGCTCCGGCTGATGCGTGCAAGCCAAAGGCTTGCGTGCCGCCTCAAGCGGGCTTTGCCCGCTAGGGCTTATTCGCGGTTAAATATATTCATGCTTCCGCACCAAACCGTACCCTTCCCGAATTGGACCCACACCAACCCCGAATAATCCTCCTATCTTCGATTCTTCTTACACGAACTGCAGTTTTTACATGACGTTCCCCCGCAGCCGCATGCTTCGCCCCGCAGATTCCTCTTCACCGCCCGCAGAAACAGAAAAACGATCCCTGCCGCGATAAAAAGAAAAAGGATCATCCAGAACCCTTCAGGCAAAACCAAGAAGAACACCTCCCTGATACACGACGAAGGACACGACCCAGGCGACCGCACACATCCCAAACGCCGCAAGCCCCGTCATCCCCCACGACCGGGTCTCCTGCCGGATCGTGAACATCGCGGCAAGACAGGGCATGTAGAGCAGGATGAACACCATGAACGAGTAGGCCGAAAGCGGCGTGAACACATTCATCAGCACATCCGAAAGGCCCTCCTCACCCACGCCGTAGAGGGTGCCGAATGCCCCCACCACGACCTCCTTTGCGACAAGACCCATCAGGATCGCGATCGCGGCCTCGGCAAAACCGAAACCGAGCGGTGCAAAGATCGGCGCGATCGTTGACCCGGCAATACCCATCAGCGATTCCGACGAGGCATACTCAACACCGAACGGCAGAGAAGCGAGCAGCCACATCAGCAGAACCGCAGGGAAGATGATCACCCCTGCTTTACGCAGAAACTCCCATGAACGCTCCCCCGCATGGATCAGCACGCCTTTCACCGTCGGGAGACGGTAAGGCGGCATCTCCAGAACGAACGCCGACGACTCCCCCTGAAAGAGCGTCTTCCTCAGCAGGATCCCGCAGATCAGCGCAACCAGGATCCCCAGCAGATACAAAGAAAACATCACCAGTCCCTGAGACCAGCCGGCAAAGAAGATCCCGACAAGCAGCAGGTATACGGGCAGCCTCGCTCCGCACGACATAAACGGCGTGATCAGGATCGTCAGAAACCGTTCGCGCTTCGTCTCCAGCGTCCGGGCCGCCATGATCGCCGGCACACTGCACCCGAATCCGAGGATCATCGGGATAAAGGATTTTCCATGCAGACCGAGTTTATGCATGACCCGATCCATGATCACGGCAACTCTTGCGAGATATCCGGAGTCCTCGAGGATCGCAAGAAGCAGGAACAGCAGGAATATATTCGGCAGGAAGACGACTACCGACCCGACCCCGCCGATGATTCCGTCAGAGATTAGTGACAGGACCCAGTCGGGAGCGGCGATTCCGGCAAGACCTGCCGAGGCAAAACCCGCAAGCAGTCCGAACCCTTCATCGATCAGATCCATGATTGGAGCGCCGACGGTGAACACGATCTGGAAGATCAGATACATCACGGCCAGAAAGATCGGGAACCCCAACCATCTGCTGGTCACGATCCTGTCGATCCGCTCGGACTGATTTTTGCCGCCCGCTTCCATATGATCTACGGATTCGTGCAGAATGCCGGCGATGAACCCGTATCTCTGATCCGCAAACACCTCTCCCGGCGAAACGCCGTAGATTCCTGCAAGGTGGGTCCTGACCGATTCGATCTCCGGCTCTTCTGATCCGTGGATGAGCGCCTGTATCGCAGACCAGCGTGATCCGGTGATTGCAGCCGCCTGCCGGACATGTTCCTCAAGTTCGTGATCATACCTGGTGCCCATCGTGGAGGGGGCAGGCCGTGAAAGGATCGCCTTGATCAGACCGTCCTTTCCTGTCTCATCGATCGCTTCGATTTGGACGACCGGGACACCGAGCATCTTTGAAAGATGCTTGGTATCGATCACGAGCCCTTCGGCATCGGCATATCTATTCATATTTAATGCAAGGATCAGCGGCACGCCAAGCTCGATCAGCTGAAGGGTGACATACAGATTTCTCTCCAGATGTGCGGCGTCCGCGATATTCACGACGACGTCCGGTTTTTCGTTCAGAAGATAGTTGACTGCGATCTCTTCTTCGAGAGATCTTCCGCTCAGACTATAGGTCCCCGGCAGATCCACGATCTCGATTATCGTATCGTCATAGATGATCTTCCCCTCTTTCTTTTCGACCGTGACGGTCTTTCCCGGCCAGTTTCCCACATGGTGACGCATCCCGGTGAGGTTATTGAAAAGCGTCGTCTTCCCGCAGTTCGGGTTGCCGGCCAATGCAACGGTGATCTTTTTCATACGGCGGCCACGCAGATATCTGCGGCATCATCTTTTCGTATGGCAAGCTGACATCCTCTGACAGAGATCATCATCGGGTCTCCAAGCGGGGCGACGCCGGTGACCCGCACGCAGCAGCCGCGGGTAAGTCCGAGTTCGAGAAGCCTGCTCCGAAAACCGAAGTTTGTTCCATCGATGAATCCAAGGATGGATGCTGATTTTCCTGTCGGAATATCTGATAACCGAACTGATTCATTTTGCATACAAATTACTCTCTTCTTCGGCACGTATATCCGGGAGCCGAAGGAGTTTGGGATACATTTTGCCGCCCTGAAAAATTACGGCAAATCAGGCAGAAAACCGAAAATATGCGCGGTATCCATGGCCTTTGGAGGGCTTTATATCTCCGCAGATCAACCTAGTACTGCTCTATGACCGCGATCATTCTAGACCCGTTCCGTCAGAAACTGCTCCTCATAGCCGTCGGCATCGCGGTCTTCATGGACGCACTCGACGGCTCGGTCGTCAACATCGCTCTCCCGGTGATCGCCGCGGAGTTCGGGGCCGATACCGGCACGATCTCCTGGGTGAGCGTCGCCTATCTCCTGACGCTCGCCGGTCTCATTCTCATCTTTGGAAAACTCGCCGACCGCGGGTACGTAAAGATCCTCTTCATCGCGGGCTTCATTCTGTTCACGCTTGGCTCAGTCGTTTGCGGGCTGTCCCCCGACCTCACGCTCCTCATCATCTCACGGGTCTTCCAGGGGGTCGGGGCCTCGATGATTGCAGCCTCCACGCCGATGATCTGCGTCAAGTATCTTCCGGCAAAGATGCTCGGGGTCTCGATGGGTGTTCTCACCGCCGCAAGCTCCATCGGGTTTGCGATCGGTCCCGCGATCGGCGGCATCATCACCCATTTCCTCTCCTGGCACTGGATCTTCTTCATCAACATCCCGATAGGGATATTTGCCGTCCTGTTTGCCCTCAAAATAATCCCGCGTGCTACGGTCCCGGATCGTTCCCCCTTCGATTTCACCGGCGCGTTCGCTCTCTTCTGTCTGATGGTCTCAGGCGTGTTTGCGCTGGAGCGTCTGCCGCATCTGGGTCTTTTCGACCCGCTGATCATCGGTGCACTGTGCGTCTCTCTTGTCTCGCTCGTCCTCTTCTGTGCAGCCGAACTGAGGAGCAGTCATCCGATCCTCAACATCCGCGTCTTCAAAAAGCGGCCGCTGACATTCGTGGTGACGGCGTTTCTGATTGCTCAGATCACCAGTGCCGGCTTTTTCTATCTTCTGCCGTTTTATTTATCGGCCGGGATGAACTTCGATCCGGCAGCGAGCGGTCTCCTTCTCTTCATCCCTGCCGCGGTCACTGCTCTCTTAAGTATCCCTCTTGGTCACTGGTCGGATATGACCGGAAGGCGCGGGTTTGTTATCGCCGCGTTCGGCGTGCTGGCCGCAACGAACCTGATCTATGCGTTCATCGTCCCTGAATGGGGTCTGATCCCCTTAGTCGGCAGTCTGGTCCTGATGGGTCTCGTCTGGGGTATCGGCGGGGGGGCGGCCTCCAGCCGGATCGTCGAGCAGATGCCGAAAGGTGAGGAGGGGACTGGTTCATCACTGATGATCACGACCCTCTACTTCGGCTGTGTGGTCGGGATCGCGCTGTATGCCGCGGTTTTCACCGCTATGACCTCTGCGGCGGGCAGTATCGTTTCATTTGCCGAGCTGGATTACGCGGTGTTCATGTACGGATTCCATATCACGAATGCAGTAGGTCTCCTGATTGGAGCCGCGGCGCTGATCTTCTCGGCGGTCGTGAAAGATCCGGCACGGGAGAAATAAAAAATCCGGGTTTTTCCAGCCGGCAAAACCGCAACTTAATAAAGAGATGAGAGCCAATATTAGTGGAGCAAGGGGCCGTAGGGTAGCCTGGAATCCTAGGAGACTGGGGGTCTTCTGACTCGCGTTCAAATCGCGGCGGCCCCATACCTGTTTTGGAGAGTTTTTATGAAGTTAGCACCTGAATGCAGGACTTGTCTGCTGACAAAAGTCCGTTCACAATCACAGATCGTAACGAATGACGAGGAGGTTTTGGCCAGGGTCAATGCCGAGTGCACGGAGGTGTATGACCGGTACCTCGAGCACGATCCGCGTGCAGCGGTCGCCGCCGGCGAAGTTCACCGAACCTGTTATGCCGCGATCGGTTCAGACGATCCGTATGCTGCTATGAAAAAAGAGGACAACGCCGCCGCGATCCGTGTGGCCTCGGCAGTTCGTCCGAAACTTTCCACCCTTCACGATTACATGACCGCCGCGATCATCGGGAACACTATCGATTACGGCGTGACCGGGCACGAGGTCTCGGCAGATCTTGTCGCATTCTTCGAAAAAATGCTTGCAAAGGATCTGGCGCTCGACGACTCGGAGGAGTTTTTCAAGCTTGCCGACCGTGTGGTCTACTTCACCGACAACTGCGGCGAGGTCATCTTCGATAAAATGTTCTGCGAAGAACTGCGAAAGAACGGCTCGCACGTGACTATTGTCGTGAAGGATAAACCGATGCTGAACGACGTGACGGTGAAAGAAGCGGCAGATCTCCGTCTCGAAGATGCCGCAGACGCCGTATTCCATTCGGGTGGCGGGGCGCAGCTTGGCGCACATCCCCCGCACTTCCCGCCTGAAGTCCGTGACGCGGTCGATCAGGCAACCCTGATCATAGCAAAGGGTCTTGCCAATTACGAGAGTCTGACCGAGTATACCCTCCGACCGCCGGTCGCTTATCTGCTGATGGTAAAATGCGACGCGGTCGGCAGGGACGTCGGCGCAAAAAAAGGCGGGATGATCGCTATTCTCCGGCGTCAGTAGATCTCCTGTACGCGGCCGACCGACCCGTCGGTGAGCCTGACTTTGATCCCGTGAGGATGATTGGGGGAGTTGGTCAGAATATCTGCGACCCGCCCAAACGTCAAAGCCCCCGTTCCCTGATCTTTTTTTAGAATTATCGCCACCGCATCCCCCGGATGAATATTACTGCGCAGATTTCCGTTTTTCATACTTCTGCATACCCGTTGGACGCGGAGCTACAAAGCATCGTATGCTTTTGGATCTGTCACTGCCATACTCCATCCAAACACTATTAATAGAGAAACTCCTAATTGATGTTTATCGGAGGAGTCACAAGTATGGCATCAAACAAAGATAAAGACAAGAAAAAAGCAAGCAGGGAAGCCTCCAGAGAGCTTTCCAAAAAGACGAAATCGGCGAAGAAAGCCTTAAAACAGCTCAAGAAAGAGAAAAAGGCCGCTGAGAGTCTGATCGACTACTGCCGATCCCTGAGCACCTATCTGACCGAACAGGCCGCAATCGAGGTCTCGAACGATGAACTGCTCGCCGAGCTGGCAGAAGAAAAGCTTCTGAAAGACTTTTACTCTTCCTCTGAGTGTGCGGATGCTTTTGCAGCTTACCGCAGCCGGTTTGCCGAGGAACAGACCGCACGGTGCGACGCGGCTGAACAACCCGTTTTGGATCCGGTCGAAGCAGAGTATGAAAAGACAGAACCCGAAAACACGGGTTATTAAACCTCAAAATCCCTTCATTTTTTTTTACCGAATCAGCACTGCAAAATCGTTGAAAAGCCAAACCGCGTCATTTGCAACTTTGGATCCGCAGGATATCCCGGTATTTTTCAAAAAGTGTGTCGTCAGAATGTGCGCGCACCTTCGACAAACGTTGAAATACGGCACAGGCGATCACAGAATAATTATCTCAAACCACAGAGTATATATCAAATCTACATGATAAATAATGTATAATTCGGATTCGCGGGAGATGACTCCTGCGAACGAGATACCTACTGGAGTACCGACATGTCAGTCAAAGCTACCAAAATGCTCTCTGAAGCGGATGGATATGACCTTCTGCGTCAGTTTAATGTACCTGCTCCGGCCTTTGAGATCGTCCAGACACAAGACGATGCTGCAAAAGCCGCAACAAAAATCGGTTATCCCGTAGTAATGAAGATCGTCTCCCCCCAGATCATCCACAAAAGCGATGCGGGCGGAGTAATCGTCGGGATCAAGACGGATGCTGAGGCAAAAGAGGCATTCAATAAAATCGTAACTTCGGCAAAAGCCTATGATGCCTCGGCAGAGATCAAAGGAGTCATCGTCGAAGAGATGGCAAAACCCGGTCTCGAGCTGATCATCGGCGGAAAGATCGACCCGGCATTCGGCCGTGTCCTTACCTTCGGTCTTGGCGGCACGTTGGTCGAGTTCTATAAAGATGTCGGGATCCGGCTCTTACCCTGCGACGACGAGGATATCAGGACCCTCATCCACCAGATCAAAGCATATACCCTTATCAGAGGATACCGCGGCCAGGCTCCGCTCGACGAGGAGTTCCTGTTCCAGACGCTGAAGAACGCCTGCGCATTCTTCGAGAAAAACGATAATGTTGTCGAGTTCGATATCAATCCTCTCCGGCTCTACGAAAAGGGCGGCTGCGCAGTCGATGCACGCGTCATCGTTCAGGATGGTCCGGTCGAACTGCCGGCACATTATGATCCAAACAAGATCGTGCCGCTCGACTACTACAAGCCAAGAAGCGTGGCAGTTATCGGAGCATCCGATGATCCGACCAAGATGGGCTATGCAGTATTCCGCAATATCCTTCAGTTCCCCGGCAAAGTCTACCCGGTGAACAACAAACGCGACGAGATCCAGGGTGTCAAATGCTACCCGACCCTCTCAGCTATCCCCGGCCACGTGGATATGGTCGTTATCACCGTTCCCGCTCAGCTGGTTCCGGCGATCATGAGTGAGTGCGGCCAGAAAGGCGTGAAGATGGCGGTCGTTATCACCGCAGGATTCAAGGAGATGGACGAGGACGGACGCGCCCTTGAAAACCGGATGGTCGAGATCGCCAAGAACTACGGTATCAGGATCGTCGGTCCGAACTGTCTTGGTCTGATCCTGCCACCCTACAAACTTGATACGACGTATGTTTCCACCTCGCCCCTGCCGGGCGACATCGCGTTCATCTCCCAGTCGGGAGCTATCGTCAACGCAGTCGTAGGAATCTCCCTGTCGGAAGGCTCCGAGATGGGGTACTCCGAGGTCGTTTCGGTCGGCAATCAGTGTGATCTGGACTTCCTTGACTATATGAGTTATGCTGCCCGCGACCCGCACACCAAATCGATCATCCTCTACGTTGAGGAGATCAAAAACGGCGTGGCATTCATGGAAATGGCAAAGGAGATCACCCAGACAAAGCCGATCGTTGCCATCAAAGCAGGTTCCTCCAAGAGAGGTCAGGCTGCCGCAGCTTCGCATACCGGTTCCCTTTCAGGATCGTTTGAGGTCTACATGGAGGCGTTCAGAAAGTGCGGCGTTGTTCCGGTCAAGACGCTTCCGGGCGCATTCCAGGTCGCCAAGGCCCTTGGAAATCTGAAAAAGCCGCTCACCGGCCGCCGTGCGGTCGTTATCACCAATGCAGGAGGATTTGCCGTTCTCTCCAACGATTACGCTGAGACCTGGGGTATCGAGATCATCGATCTGCCAAAGCACGTGCTCGATGAACTGAACAGTTTCCTGCCGCCGTTCTGGAACAAGAACAACCCGATCGATCTCTTAGGCGATGCCACGGAGGCACGTTTCAGAGGGGTCTTCGATGTTCTGTGCAAGAACGAGGATCTTTGGGATATGGCGATCCTCGTCAACTTCCCGAACAAAGTCCTGGCCCCAGACCGGGTCGCCCAGATCCTGATCGACAACTCGAAACGCACGGATAATCTCCTTGTCGGAACCTTTGTCGGTGGAGACTGCTTAAAGCCGGGTGTCGATCTCTTGAAGAAGAACAATATCCTGGTCTTCGAGGAGCTGGAGTTTACCTACCGTGCCCTTGGACACCTGAGCTGGACTGCGGATCGCTGATCTGCACGGTCTGGTCTGCCTCTCATTTTTTTCTTTTTTCGTATGCATTTTTTCTGTGGTTTGATAACTTACTCTAGTCAAAGCGAGTGATTTGAAATACAAGATATTTCCACCGCGTCGGGCTCCACGCCGGATCGCAAATCAAAGATTTGCTCAAGGCTCACGTCGCTTTCGCTCCCTTGGCCAGTCCCCTCCCGCACCCCGGGATTAAAAAAGTAACTGGCTCACGATTGTATATTAAAAACACCACGAACTCTAAGCTTGCGAAACGTCTCATGAGGCTTTGGTTCTTAGAACAATGCTATCGGAAAAACTGCTCGCAAATCTGAAATTTACTCTCCGTTTCGCTTCGTTGGCTTTCATGCCGTTTTTTTAAGCAAGTTCTCTTTTTGTGTGATCCAAGAAATATACTTTTCAAAATAGATCTCGCATTTCCCAATTTTTTTCTGATCTCGGGGTGCGGGGCCGCGACTTCGGCGCGGAGCGGCCCGCGGTGAGATATCTTATTTTCGAGGGCCACACACGTTTTCAGCCACCCCATCTCAGTGAAATTGTCAACGAAGTCGTTGGCAGCATAGAAAATATTTCAGCAAAGGCAAAAGTCCGCAATCGGCGAATCGTTCGCGTGAAAAAAAAGAAGTTACTCTTTTGACTCTTCGGTCAATGAGTTTGGTTTATCCTTCGGGTGAAGGTACATGCCTGTGTAGGTCAGATCAAGCGCCTTCTCGGAGTTCTTCTTCGTAATCAGACTGACGATGACCATTGCGGCGATCGAACAGGCCAGCGAATAGATCGAGAAGTGCATCGGCAGTTTCTCCACGAAGTTGTAGTAAGCGCCGAACGCGAGACAGGTGATCAGACCGATCAGCATACTGGAAATAGCGCCCGCTGCGGTTGCCCGTCTCCAGTAGAGACCGGCGATCATCGGGACGGCAAATGCAGAAAGCATCAGACCGATACCGAGCCAGATCAGGAAGGCGAGCATCTCCGGCGGGTTGATCGCAAGGATCAGCGAGATGACTGCGGCAAGAAGAACGCAGATCTGACTCACAAGAACGACCTGACGTTCGCTTGCTTTCGGCCGAAGCATGGTCTTGAAGATATCCCAGGAGAAGGTCGTTCCGACCGTCAGCATAAGGCGGTCAGTCGTCGACATGACTGCCGAGAGTACAATCACGGCAAAAAGCCCGGTGATCAGGATACTCGGGCTTGCCGCCTGGATACCGTACATGAGCGCAAAGTCCGCGACCTTGCCCCCTTCCGGCACAACACCCGCGAGGAGTCCGTCTGCCTGCATCGACCTGACCGCCATGCCGCAGAGCTTCACGAGCAGCATGATCACGAGATAGATCAGGAATGCCACGATCGGCGCCCACTTGAAGTAGGACGTTTTTCGTGCGGCAAACACATTCGAAAGAACATGCGGGGCGCAGGCGAGACCTACTATCAGCAGCACGCCAAACGAGAACAGATATTCAGGCGTACAATAGGCGTATGCCGCAGTACTTCCCGAAGGGAACCAGGGCATGACCAGATTCGGATCGATCGTTGCGAGAACCGTGTTAATATGCTCGAGACCGCCTGCATAGGTTAGGATAAACGGAGCTACGAGAATCACGCCGAAGATAAGGATCAGACCCTGAACGAGTCCCGTCCATGAAACGGCATACAGGCCGCCGATGACTGTATATGCGGTGATGATGACTCCGGCAATCAAAAGAGCCTGCCAGTGTTCCAGACCGAACACCCAGATCAAAACGATACTGATGGCGGTGTACTGCCCGACGAGATAAACCAGAGAAACGGCGATGCTGGCAAGAGCCGAAAGAGCGCGCAGTTCCCGGGTGTTTTCATATCTGAGTGAAAAATAATCCACAACGGTCATACACCCGTTTTTTCTTCCGATCTTATTGAGTTTGGACCCAAAGAAGATGATACAGAATGCTGCTGACAGGGGGACGAATATCTGCTCCCAGATGCCCGGCCAGCCTGACGCAAAACCGAACCCGCTGGTTCCGACAAGCGTCATGCCGCTGCAGATCGAACAGACGATCAGCAGGGTAAACAGCCAGAACCCGAGACTTCTGCCCGCAAGCATATAATCTTCAGAGCTTTTGATCTTCTTCGAGGCCCACACGCCGATACCAAGTAAAACTACAAAGTACACAGCGATGAGTACAAGCGTGATAAGTGTGCTTTCTCCGGCAAGTGCCATATCACTCCTCCTTCTCCTCAGGGAACGTGAATCCCCAGATCAGTAGGAGGATTATGCACAATAAAATGGCTCCGCCAACAGCGAAAACCGTAATATCGGGTAATCCTAATATCATATCATTAGTATGACACGTGTTGACATATAACACGTTCGGTTCAGGTCAGCAGGTCACTGAGTGAAAACAGGGAAAATGCGAAAAAACATGGAGATCGGCACCCCGCCGGGGTCAGTGCCGGAAAACCGCGCAGATCAGAACAGGTCCCGGTCTGCCGGGATCTCATACTGCTGAAGAACACTTTTTTTCAGATCGGTCACGGCCTTTTCCAAAGGAAGGACGAAGAGAAACTTTGGGACATCGGCAAATCCGTGGAGACCGAAGACAACGTAGAAGGGATTTCCCTCGGCTTTTGCATAGGCAAGATATTTGTCGAAGATCTCCTGCGTCGTCCACGGCAGATAGGCTTCGCCGTCCTCACCGACAAACATCCTGCTCCGGTAACAGGTGACCAGATCAAAACGGACCTCGTCCGCATCTCTCAGAGCAAGAAGATCCGGCTCCCCTGATTGCCGTTCTTCGCGGCCGGTCGCCGTCCAGCCGCTGCCAAGCCGTTTGATCACATACTCGCGAAACGCCAGAGCTACCAAGGGGTTGCCGTCGTCTGGTTCCGTGTCCTTATCCGGATACCAGACGCCCAGAGCACGTTCGATGTTGCCTAATAATCCCATATGATATTATTGTTCAGGCGACGTGGATGAACTTTTCCACAAGTTCCGAGAAGGCTTTTGCGTCGCCGAGGATCCGGTCGGAGAGACCCTGATCATTGAATGCCTTCAGCTTTGCAGCCTGCGCTTCGAGAACGCCTGCCGGGAAGATCTCATCGCGTTCAAATATCTTGCGTTTGGCGATAAGGATGTCGGCAGACTCGGAACAGCAGGTCGGCAGCTGACGCAGGGTCTTGAGGAACGATTTGTACTCCTCGTTGAAGATGTTGCCAGAAGCGTAGAGTTCATCTGCTTTGGTAAGAGCGCCGTTCATGCCGAGTCCGTGGATAGCGCCGCAGATGAGGCAGGCGACGGTTTCGTAGATATCGGCCGAACCGTCGGCTACACGGTATTCGAAGGTCTGTTTGGAGAGTTTGTCGGCTTTGCGTTTGAGACCGAAGTTTGCTTCGGCAGCCATGTCGGTGGAACCCGTCCAGCCGAGAGGAACGCGAACGACGACGGACCGGTTCCGGTCACCCCAGCAGATGTAGGTCGGCGCTTCCTGGTGCGGGACAAGTCTGAGGTAGGAGGTGGGGATGGTGTTTCCAAACGCGGTGACCGCATCGCCGACGTCGAGGATACCGACGATCATGCGTTTGGCGGTGTCGGAAAGCACGCCGTCTTTGATCATGACGTTTTTGCCGTTCTTTTCGGCAAGCATGTGGAAGTGGAGGCCGGAACCTGCTTTACCGACGGTGATCTTCGGAGCAAAAGACACTTCTACGCCGTACTGGGCGCCGAGCATGCGGAGGATCCATTTGGCGATGATGATCTGTTCGACGGCAAACACCGGGCTTGTCGGCAGGAACTCGATCTCATGCTGCTCATAATAGTAGCCGTCTTTGGTGAAACTGCCGACTTCGGAGTGTCCGTATTTGATCTGGCCGCCTGCACGGGAAAGCATAAGCATTGCTTCGGTGCGCATTGCTTCGAATTTGCAGAAGGGACCTGATTCATGGTAGCCTTTCTGATCGCGTCCCGGATAGAGCGCCTCTTCTTCACAGATGACATAGTATTCGAGTTCTCCAAGACACTTGAACTCCATGCCGGTGTGTTTTTTGAATGCGGTTTCGGCCTGACGAAGGATATACTCCGGGGATGAATTGAGGGGACGCCCGGTGCTGTCATAGTAGGAACAGAGGATGTTTAAGGTCGGGACCTCGGAGAAGGGGTCCATGAACGCGGTGCTGTACCGCGGAACGACATAGAGGTCAGAGCTTGCTGCGTCGATGAAGGAGAAAAGATTGCTTCCGTCGACGCGTTCGCCGTCAGAGAGGATGGTGTCGAGATACTCTTTGGAAGAGATCGCAAAGTTCAGGGTCTTGAGTTTTCCGTCGCAGGCAACGTAACGGAAGTTGACCATTTTGACATCATTTTCTTCACAGAAACGGAGTATATCGTCTTTTGTAAAGTATTCCGGACTTTTTTTCAGATACTGTACTAAGTCGTTGGGGTTCATCAGGACCTCTGCATCGTTCATAGTATTATTATGTTGGTGTTTTTTGTATTAAGTCGAATAGGTTTTTTGCGGCGCCTTCACCGGACACGGGGAGCCTGCGGGACGGATATGGATACGTCATGATAAATATCGCGGCCGCACCGGTCTGACCGCCCTCTCACGGTAAGTGCTCAGATGCGATAGAATTTAAATCACGAACTCTAAACGTATCTACACTATATGGAAGACGAGATAACAACTCCCAATACTGCCCGCACGCGCGAGTCCCCTTTCTCCCCGGATGCCCTTGACTTCGGGGATCTCAATGACCAATACGCCAAGGTACGCGAAGAAGCACACTTCCTGAAAAAAGAGAACGATTCTCTCCATAAAATAATCAAAACAACAAAAACCGAGAACGATTCACTCAGACAGGAAAACAACAAGATCCGGATGGACAATGCCCAGCTGAAAAAGGAGAATGCCCAGCTGAAACGTCTGCCCTTGTTTGTTGCGGTCGTTTTGGAGAAACTCGACGAGAATGAGCTGTATCTTCGTCAGCTCGGCAACAATCAGGAGTATGTGACCCAGGCAAACCCCGTGCTTTATGCCGAAGTCAAGGCAGGGACCAAAGTTGCGGTCAACAACACGCTTTCGGTCGTCAAGATCCTTGGAAACACCATCGACGAGAGGGTCCGCGTGATGGAACTGGAAGAAAAGCCGACGATCACCTTCGCCGACATCGGCGGCCTGAAAAATGAGATCACCGAAGTCCGTGAAGCGGTCGAATATCCTCTGACAAGGCCCGAATCCTTCGAGAAGTTCGGCGTCGTCCCGCCCAAAGGCGTGCTTCTCTACGGGCCGCCGGGAACCGGCAAGACGCTGATCGCCAAAGCGGTGGCAAATAATGCAGGCGTTCCGTTCCTGAGAATGGCCGGGTCCGAACTTGTCCACAAGTACATCGGCGAAGGCGCCCAGCTCGTCCGCGACCTCTTCGAGATGGCACGTGATCTTGCAGAAAAGAACAACGGCGTCGTGGTCTTCATCGACGAGATCGACGCGGTCGGAAGTATGCGGACCAACGACGGAACATCCGGCTCGGCCGAGGTCCAGCGGACCCTCATGCAGCTTCTTGCCGAGATGGACGGGTTCAACAACCGCGGAAACATCCGGATCATGGCGGCCACCAACCGCCCTGATATGCTGGACGCCGCTCTCCTCCGCCCGGGAAGATTCGACCGCCTGATCAAGATCCCCGCGCCCGACAGCGAAGCCAGAATGCAGATCTTCAAGGTCCACATGAAGAAGATGGAGGCGGCAGGCTCTGTCTCCTGCGTCGATTACGATGAACTGGTTCGTATGAGCGACGGACTGACCGGAGCCGAGATCGAAGCGATCTGCCGCGAGGCAGGTATGCTTGCCATCAGAAACAATGATGATCTGATCACCAGCACGAACTTTATGCAGGCTATCCGGAAGGTCAAGCATCAGGACAAGGATGATGAGCGCCGGGATATAATGTATATCTGATGCGTCTGGTCTGTATTGGCAAAGCAGGAATCGATCTGTACCGGACCCTCTCGGACTCCGAGACGAGCCGGCACATCCTCCGATTCTACCATCCAAAAGAGATGCCCTGGGGCGTAACGCTCGAGGTGGCGACCGTGTCGAGCGGTCTGTCCCTCACAAGCGAGCTGCGCTGGTATATCATGCGTTATATGAGGGAGGTGCTCTTTGAAGATACGGAGCATACAGTCTATCTGACCCGCGATCTGGCACGCGAGGTGTATGAAACCAGATCGGCGGCTTTGATCGACGGCTGGAATATCTCGTTTCGGGTCGTGATTTTGAATGACGGGACCTCAGCGAGGCTGCCCGACGGCGTGCCGGTTCCCGACGGAGTCGTTCAGACATTTCGCGTCTGGGGTCTGGCGCGGGAACATCCATAAGATATAATCCGTCGAAATACTAATGGAGTAGTAACAGTATGGCACTTCATCTTTCTTTTACTCTGGATCCTGAGCTTGCAGAGCGGGTGGATATTTTTGCAAAGAAACAGGAGCTGGAGAGAAACGAGGCCCTGCTCCGTCTGATCGAAGGCGGCCTTGTGCAGGCCGAACAGGCAGGGATCGTCGCGCCGCCGCGGGAGAGGAGCTTTAAAGAGACGGCACGGATGCAGAAGAATATCGATATGCTGGTCCGAAACATCGATGAGCTGAAAAAAGAGGTGCGGGTGATGCATCATCTGCTGAATCTGCAGAAAGATGCGGCGGCGGCCAGACCCGCGCACCGCGGTTTTTTTAAGAAATAAGTTTTTTTTATTCGGTGACAACCACCTGATCCTCTACAAGGAACGGACTTTTCCTCAAAGAGAGGGAGAGAAGATAGGGGTAGTTTCTGCTCAGATACTCCATGTGGTCGAGCCATGCGGCAGTGAGCTGGCAGTATACCCGGTTGACGTCGCCTGTGAGGTGGGCCAGATCGGAGGCGGGCACGCAGAGGATATCGGTGCGGCAGGCGAGTTCTTCACCCAGGTGGAAGAGATCCTGCAGGAGTTTGGAGACGCTGTTTTGTTCAAGCAGCACGGGATTTTCGATCAGACGAAGCAGAAAATCATGCTTCTGCATGAACAGATCTCTGATCGCGATAAGGTCTTTATGGGTCGGATGGGTCTGGGTGCAGAAGAGCGACGCATGGCGTTTCGCCAGAGCGTAGTCGGTTTTGCTCCAGGTTTTTGTCACCTGCATGCTTTCGCGCAGTTTTTCCGGAGCTTTGTCCCATTGGACCATCTTTCGCAGGAGGGCGTCACCCATCTCGGAGAAGAAGAGGCCGATCACCATACGGGTCTTTTCCTGCTGTTCACGTTTCGTCCGCATCGTTAACAGACGGTTGATGATCAGCGTAACGATCAGGATGTTGATCGGCAGAAAGCCCAGACTGTTAAAAATGTATGATAAGGTGTTGCTTTCTCCATTATCTCCGAAGAAGAGGAATTTTACCGCGTACACGCAGATCGAGATCGCGATAAGAAGAATCGCGAGACGCGCCTCCCAGGTGAGTCTGATGGGTTTCATGCATACCCCTTTTCCCTGAGGAGTGCAAGACTCAGGAGTGCCCCCTCAAGAGTGCCTGTCTCGATCACAGGATTTCGGATGCCGTTTTCCCGGACTTTGTTCATAACAGCGTCAAAGTCGATGCAGCCTTCGCCGACGGCTGAGTGGCTGTCGTGTTTTCCGTCATTGTCGTGGAGATGGACATGCGAGAAGGGGACCTCGAGAAATGCCGGCAGGTTGCCGCACTCGTTGGCGTGTCCAACGTCCAGACAGAACAGAGCGCCGTCCAAAAGCCCGATGTCGTCAGGGGTCTTGAGGTAAAAATACCCCCAGTTCCCCATGTTTTCAATGAAGTAGGTGACCCCGAACTCGGCGGCGTCCGAGCGGATCTGGGCGAGGGAGGCGCGGAGGTTTCTGCCGGCGAGTTCGCGTTCATACTCCCATGCGATGTATCCCGGGTGGATGACGACGGGAGCGCCTACTTCGGCGGCGATCGAAAAGGTGTCATGGATGACCTCCACGGCGGCCCGCCGGATCGGTTCCAGGACAGACGCGAGGTTCACGCCGCGGGAGGGAGCATGGATACTGTAGGTATATGAGTATGAGTGAAGGAGTTCGGCGCCGGTGAGGAAGTGGGGGCCGTCGTCCATGATCTCGACGTGATCCGTATGGGGTGCGAGAGTATCCAGCACGGTGTCCAGGGGGTCTGAGTGAAGGCAGTGCGTCGAAATCGAGTAGTCCATATGAATACATATTGCCTGCCCGCACAAAAAATGATTCGCACACATAGCCGGAGTCAGAATGGTTTTACGCCGGACCTTGCGCCCGCATCCTATCGGAGATCCAAAAAGGCACCCGCCAACTCTTTATCATCCACGCACAAACACATAGGCATGAATACAGACGGGCGGACCGGAAAGGAGCTGATATACCGCATCCTTTTGCGTTTTTTCTATCTGGTCGTCCCGATCCTGGTCTATCTCGTTCTCCTCGGTGTGTTCTGGTTCGTGTTTCCTCCAGAGACAGGCGTGTTCAGTATGCCGCCAAGTCCCGAGTATCTCGGGCTTATAGGTCTGATGGGCGCCTATCTTGTGCCGCCGTTTGGCAAGGAGACGATCATCCCCCTCGCCCTCGCTCTCGGCTATCCGGTATGGGTCATCTTTCTCGGGGTTGTCGGGATGGATATCGTCACGGCGACGTTCGTTTCACTGAACTTCGATCTTCTGCTCAGGGTCCCGCTTATCGGACGGTGGATCCGGTGGGTCGTACGAACTGCTGACAAGGTCCTGCGAACCAAGCCTTGGGTGGAGCAGCTGGCAAGTGCAGGTCTCCTGCTGTTTATGTACATCCCTCTCCAGGGTTCAGGGTCGATCACCTGTTCGGTGATTGGGCGGCTTCTCGACTATAAACCGGCAGCCAGCCTGGGACTCGTGATCATCGGAAGCGTGCTCTCCACGCTTACGGTCGCTCTGGGAGCGTCGTCGGTGATCCAGCTGTGGCACATCAATCCGCTTCTGGGTATTGCCGCGGCGGTGATCATCCTTGCTCTAATCCTGGCGATAGCGTATGTCTGGAGCAGATTCACGAAAAGATTCTACCGTAAGGACGGAGTATGACCGAGGAGATCTTTCCTTATTATAAACCGCCGCTGAAGATCAGGGCCGCAATGACCTTTGGGATGTTTGGGCTTCTGGCCGTTTTCGTCGTCTGGCTGTTTGCCTATCTGCCTACTGAAATGTTCATTCTCGGCGTCTCTCTTTTTGCTCTCTACATGGCGCCCGGCGCCGGAAAAGAGAGTATCATCCCGGTCATGATGGGATTTGGTTTTCCCTGGTGGCTGGTTTTGATCGGGATCGTGATGATCGACATGACCCTGGCGGTACTTGTTTCGTTCAACTTCGATCTGCTGCTCAAGATCCCGCTTCTCGGCCAGATACTGCTGTTTTTCACCAGAAAAACAAATAATCTTCTTCAGAGAAAACCCTGGATCAAAGGCCTTTCCGTAGGGGGTCTGCTGATCTTTATGTTCACCCCGTTTATGGGTTCCAGCGCGATCGACACTTCGATCATCGGAAGGCTGCTTTCGATCCATCCGAAGATCATTCTGCCGATCGTGTTCTTCGGCAGTATCCTTGCCACACTGACGATGGCGTTTGGCGCAAGGGCGATCATCGATCTCTGGTTTGTGGAGCCGGTATACGCAGTAGGGGCGGTCGCGGGCGTAATAGCAGGTATTATTCTGATCTATATCTTCTGGCAGAAGTTTACCGCCCGCAGGTTTCCGAAAAAAGAGTGAAGTATCCTATTTTTTCAGATAGAGGATCCAGCCGATCCCGATCCCCATGACCGAGGTGATGACATAGAAGGCGAGATAGACGAGCGCCGAGTCATTGTAGAAGAGATACATGGCGGGGATGAATCCGGCGCCGGCAAGGATCGGCAGAAGGATAGCGGATTTTTTGATGCCGCAGAGAAGTCCAAAAACGATGCCGCAGAAAAGGCAGGTGAGGGGGTTCACTGCCAAGAGAAGGAACCATGCAGGCCCTCCTGCCTGAAGGAACATCGGCGGGAGGAGGTAATAGACAAGGCCGGTCAAGATAAGTGCGGCGCCAAGCGCCGGAATGAGGGGTTTCATGATCCTATTTGTTGAAGAGGAGGAGAGCTGCGCCGTAGAGGGAAACGCCAAGGGAGAGCATAAGGATCGCGGACTCGGGCTGGATCTTATGCATGAGGGATAAAACAAATACGGCAATTCCCATGGCGAGACCGATGGCTGTGCAGATTAGTCGCGGGTGATTGACCGGGGCTGGTTCCTGTGTCATGGATACACATATGTCCCTTCTTTTATATGAAAAGAACGGGGCGTTTTGCGGGAGAAAAAGCCTGCACCCGATACGGGAGTTATGCGCTCCGGGGCGGTTTTCCGGTCAGCACCCTGCCGTAAGCGGTCCTGCGGGGAAAAAAGTCTGCAGTTCTTTCCCGCGGCAGAGCAAATCCTGCCGATGAAAACGGTGGCTTTATATCATTCAAGAGGCTATCTAGTAGAGCACTTAGTGTGTAAACACAAGTCCCGGTAGGGTAGAGGATATCCTAGAAGCCTGCGGAGCTTTTGACCGGGGTTCAAGTCCCCGCCGGGACGTATCAGCCGGTTTTGTTGAACCGGCAGCGTCCATTTTTTCTGAGTTTTATGTTACTGTTATCTGCCGCTATTTACGGCAGCCGACTCCAAAAAAGAATTAAAAAAAAAGATTTTGTCTGTCCGTCGTCACTTCGCAGAATGCAGTGCAAAGGAGACGGTCAGCGCGGATCCGTCGAGAACGGCGCTGATGCTTTCCACATCGCGGCCCGAACCCTCGGCAAGGATAGAGGCCATCAGCGAACAGACCGGGCAGCCGACCATTGTACAGCACTTTGGCGACTGGGCCTGCAGAGCGGCGCAGGTCTTCTTCATCGCAAACTCCTCCAGAATTATGACGACGGATGTATCGGTAGTTTTGACCGTCACCTTTTCTGCCAGCGAAAGGGTATCGTTCATCACCTCGCTGATACAGGTTCCGATCCTGTCGATGCTGCCTGCGGGTATGATCAGATTATCCTCGCGTTTCAGCTGAGAAAGGAGAGGACTGCCAAGCGCACGATACTGTACCCCGTTCCAGTTCTCGGTGGAAACAAACGTCAGATCGGTCAGGATCACGGGGATACTGCCTCCCGTGACCGGATTGATCTGGATGCACTCATCCGAAGGGAGATAGCGGTGGATCGTGCTGCTCGTCACGCCGAGATCGGCAAAGACCGTGGCAAGATCAAGGGATCCGGCGACCGGCAGCATTTCGGTCAGTTTGACCGGAAGCGGCCGGCGGTCGGCGAGGGTCAGCAGAAGGATGCCGGTAATAAACAGCATAAATCCTGCAAGGAGCAGCAGAGCGCTGGTCATATCAGCGCGGTTGGTAAAGATATAGACAGTAAAGGTCAGGACCGCTGCGAGAAACAGTACGGCCGGCGCGAAGTAGACTGATGAGATCAGTGATGCTTTAAGTTTCATGTATTTGTTCCCTCAACTTCTTTTTTCAGACGATAGGCTCGAACGAAGATCACATAGAGGACAGCGAGCGTAAAGATCCCGGCGGCCAGGACAGGAAGAACGACCGAAAGCTGCATGGAAAAGATGCCGCCCGCGACTCCTGTTCCTGCAGCCGCAAGAAGGATCTTTGTGTCCGTTTTCACTCCGGCTGCAGTGAGGACCGTTATCATGACGCTGATGAGTAACAGGCCGGTAAAAACCGGCATGCCTGCGGTGAAAACGAGCGGGAACCCCGCTGCCGACAACAGCAGGACGCGCTGGTTTTGCGGAAGGGTGATGAAGGTGCAGAAAACAAAGGCCGCACCGATAATGCCGGCGATGATCCTCTGGTCGTTTGAGGCGCCGGCGACGGCGATGACTGCCGTGATGAATGCAGGGATCCGCAGATCCATTCAGACCATCTCCACGACATCTGCTCCGGCGAGGGTGAACGCAGTTCTGACCTTCGTTTCCCGCGGCGTTCCTGCGGCGCCGGCGACGAACACCGTCGCATGCCGCTGATGTCTTTTCGTTTCATTGATCAGATAAGTCATATGGCTCAGATCTCCAAGTGCGGCGGTCACATAGGTGATATGCGTCTGCTTTGCCATTTCTGCAGAGATACTGCCCATCTTCGATTCGAAATCAGTAGGCTTGCGGCCGGCACACTCCCGCATGATCTCGCGGACCCTCAGTTCGGTTTTGGTCGGATCCCTTGAAGTGATCATCGTCTCCCTGACAAGGGAAGACGGGTGACGCAGGCGGAAGAGATGTTCGCCCGTGATGATGCTTTCCGTCTCTTTGAGTTTTTCCAGGATCACACTGGTCTTCCCGGAGCTGATGATCTCAGGATCAGCTGCTCCTTTGAAGAAGACCACCGGGAAATTTTCCCCGATGTTGAGGCTTTCAAGAGCGCCGACGGCGGTTTCCGCAAAATGCAGGCGCAGTTCATCCGCTGTTCCCTCAGGCGGCAGATCGATGAACAGAGCCGGCAGACCGCCGGATGCATCCATCTTCAGACGGACGTAGAGCTCCTGATGTTTTCCGGAGAGTTTCCAGTCGATGTTACGGACACTGTCTCCTTCGGCGTAGGGACGAAGGATCCGGGTGTCATAGCCTGAAATGAGAGCAGGCCGGTCAAACTCCACGGCGCTCCACCCCGACCCCTGACCGACGGCAAAGTGCGTGGCTGTGATGCCGGTTGGATACATCGTAAGTTTCGGCAGCTCTGCGCCGCGTGCGATCAGCAGGGTCTGCGTGAAAAACTGATCACGGCAGGTTGCCCTGACTCCCTGAAAATAGGAGGAGCCGATCACCGGGAGTCTGAACCTGTAGGATGCCCGGCCGGCGGTGAATGCCGGCGAGCCTGAGACAAGGAGCGCTCCCGGCGGCAGAACGTCATCGAACGAGGCGGTCAGGCGGCCGGTCACGGCAGTGATCGCGGATGTGATGCTGATGAGCCCGTTCTGATCCACAACGGTCCTGTCGGCTTCACGGACAACGGTCAGCGAGAGGGCAAGACTGCGCAGGTTTGTCTGAAAGATGCCGGCGGAAAGCGAAACAAACACCAAAAGTCCAAGGCCCGCCGCCGCCGCCTCTGCTGAGTTCATCATCCATGCATACATGAAAGAGAGCAGGCTGAAAAGCAGAAGGAGTCCGGTCAGCAGTGTTGGACGCATGGATCATTTCACCGGCACGGTTTGAAGGATATCATCAATGACTGAATCCACAGTAATTTTGCTCAGGGCCGATTCGCGTTTCATGATGATACGGTGAGCGAATGCAAACGGCACGAGATATTTGACATCGTCAGGGATGACATACTCGCGTCCCTGGATCGCAGCATTGGCCATGGCGCTGCGCAGCAGAGCTAGGGACCCCCGCGTGCTGATGCCGAGTTTTATATCGGGATGATTTCTGGTGGCTTCGACGAGATCGCCGATGTAGGAAAGGATGTCGTCGCTTGCATAGACGGATCTGACCATCGCCTGCATGGCGAGGATCTCAGAAGGATCTTCGACAAGCTTGTCTTTGGAATCGAGGATCCCGGGATTGAGGGATCCTGCCATCCCTTTCTTCAGAACAGAGACCTCTTCCGCGACATCCAGATGCTTGATCCGGTAACTGAGCGTGAACCGGTCTTTTTGCGACTCGATAAGGTTGAACGTTCCTTCCATCTCATACGGGTTCTGGGTCGCGATGACGATGAACGGCGCGGGGAGGCAGATGGTTTCGTTGTCGATCGTGACCTGACGCTCGGCGAGCGCTTCGAGGAGAGCGCCCTGTGCTTTGGGCGTCATCCGGTTGATCTCGTCAACGAGGAAGAGGTTTGAAAAGATCGGACCTTTTGAGAAGAAGAATTTGTTCGTATCCTGCTGATACTTCTGGACACCGAGGACGTCCATTGGGAGAATGTCGACCGCACCCTGCAGGCGGCCGAAGTGTCCGCCGATGTTTTGCGCAAAGAATTTGCACAGTGTGGTCTTTGCAGTCCCGGGGACCCCTTCCATAAGAAGAGCGCCGTCACTGAGTAATGCAATGGTCAGAAGATCCATCAGGTCGTCATACCCGATGATGCACTGATGCAGTCGTTTTTTGAGATCGTCGTGGAAGGTGCGTATGGTATCAATGTTTTGCTGTTCTGTCATAAGCGGAATCTCCGGATGCCGATAACGGCTGTTAGAATGAAAAGAATGGTTATGAGGATGGTCCCAAGGGCAGGATATCTGTGCATCGCCCCAAGAAGAGGGCAGAGCCCCCCGCCTGATGTCGATGCCGAGTTGGTCTGATCGATTATGAGCTCCTCTTCGAGGAGAGCATTGATGAACTGGATATTTTCGGTGTGGGTACGGACAAGCATACTGTTGATAAAGACCGATGGATCAGCAATGACGATGACACGACCAGTACTAATAGTTTCTGATGCGATAAGAGAATAAACTTTCAGTGGTTCAGAGGCGTCGGGGATGTTGTTTTTGTTGGCGTCGACCCAGGAGAGATGGGAAGTTGCGGCGACGGTCTCGCCGCCGGTGACATACCCCGGGTAGTTGAAGGTGAGGGTGGTGACATTGGATCCAAAAAGATCGCCCTCTACCGTGCCGCGGAAAATGCCCATGTCTTTGTACTCCATGCTGGTTGATCTGACCGGCTGATCATGGACCCGGATGGAGCTGCCGATCTGTTCAAGAAAAATGTTGGCATTTCCACTCTGGTCGGCGATGATGACGGTGTTTCCCTCGTAAAGATACCGGGAAAGCCCGCCGAATTCAGTGCCCGGCGCGATGATAAGCAGGGTGCTCCCGCTGCCGGCAGGCAGATCGTCGTAGCTGAAAACTGATGGTTTGTCCGCTGCAAGGCCGAAGAAGTCCGAGGTCCCGTTCCAGTTGATGTTGTACCGGCTGTATTCATCGCTTGTCGTGGCAAGCTGACCGGCCAGGATCAGTCCGGCAAGGAGTATCAGGATCAGGGCTGCAGCGACGCGTTTGTTCATGTGTTCTCTTTAAGGATCTTGGCTGCAAGTTCAGCGAGGCTGGCGATGTCTTCAGGTGTGGAACCGGGAGAGTAGCGGACCTTTTCGTAGAGGGCGACATACTTTTTGATCAGCTCGCTCGGATTCTTCGGGTCGATGAGCTCTCTGGGTGAGAGGGCTTCGCTTGAACCAAGGAGGCCGCGGTTTTTGGCAATCGCGGCAGCCACAATTCTGAACTGCTCTGCGGCCCCTGCATTTGGATCCAGGCTGACCGTTTCAGAAGCCTGGACACGCGTCTGCGTCTGTTCCGGCTCTGCCGGCTGTTTTTCTGCTTTGGGAGCGTCGGATTTTTCACTGAACGAAGCTACGGGCACAAACAGCTCTTCTTTAGGCTTGGGAGCAGGCGTCTTTGGCACTGCCGTCTCCTGATTTGCCGGAGATTTTTTGCCGTTTCGTTTTTTCGAGCGGATGAAGAAGGCAACTGCAACGAGACCGACAGCGAAAACACTGATGATGATGATGATCGGAACGATAAATCCTGCGCCGTCATCTTCTGTTTCGTCCGGGATGATCACCTCAGGGGTGGGCGTTTCTGCAAGGTTCGTCTGTGTCGGTGCGGCTGTCAGCGTCGTCTGAGGCATGGTGACGGTCTGCACCGGGGTCTCCGCAGGAGTTTCTGCTGGGGTTTCTGCTGGAGTTTCTGTCGGTGCCGTTGTCGGGAGGAGTGCAGCATCCGCCGAGAGCCGGACGAGCACTTCGGCCGCACTGCCGAGCATATCCGCAGCCGTCAGCGGATCACCGCCGTTCTGCAGGGAATCGGCGGCGGTCCTAAGACTGGAGACGGTCAGGTTCAGTTCATCGGTGAGAGCGGCGGGCGCCAAATCAGCGGCAAGCCGGTCCCTTATGAGCGAAAGATCATCGATATGCTGCGAAAGCTGCCCGCCGGCGGCTGAGATGTCCGGTGAACCTGCGGAAAGGGAGGCCGCCGTGTTCTCAAGTGATTGGGAGACGGCTGCAAGACGAAGGAGAGATGTTTCCAGAAGCGGGAGATCATACTCGAATTCATCCGGATTTTTGCCGGCCCATGTATAGGTAGAGATCAGGGTATTTCTGATGCCCAAAACATCGGTCTCTGCCTGCGTCAGAGCAGAAACCGCCGCTGAAGTATCCGCACCCCCGATAAGAAGATCGGCTGCAGAGGTATCGAGACTGTTTTTGAGCCGGATAAGGTCCTGGACCTCGGAAGAAGCGAGCGGAGTTCCGGCCAAAACGGTGCGGACGGAGTCGATATCCGCCGAGATCAGGCTGATCTCAGCGGCAGCGGCGTGTGGATCCCCGGTTTTCAGAGAAGCGGCGGTGCTGTTCAATGCGGCGGCGAGAGCAGAAAGTTCCGCTGAGGGGCCAGTCGTCTGGACAGGGTCTGTCTCTTCGGCTGCGGCAGAGCCGGAGAAACCGCCGGCTAAGAAAAGCGTGAGGATCAGCAGAAGAACTGCCGATCTTTGAACGATCCCGGGTATGCCGGATCGTTTCGTGGTCAGAAACTTATGTTGAGCATGTGTCATGTATAGCCCTCAATGATCTGTTTAGAAAGACGCTCCAGATGTTTTATCTGGTCGTGACCTGCCGAAACGTTCGCATAATGGAGATACTCATACGTTGATATAAACTCTTTGATGTTCTCGTTTGGTGCGGAAAGCGCGGCCAATAACTCCCGCGGTGTCAGAACGGCAACGTTTGCTATCCCTGATTTTCCTGCAAGGAAGACCGAGGTCTTCCTGTAGAGGCGGCGAAGGGGATCCGCATCAGGATCCTCTTTTTTAGTGACGGCGTCACGGATCTTTTTCAACGGCCCGGAAGATTTAGGCGCTGGTTCGAGGGTCAGCGGCGGAGCTTTTCCGGAGGCGTATTTTGGTCTCCGTTTTACGACGAAACGAATCCCCAAAACGAGAAGAACGCCGCAGGCGGCGATAAGTATGATATAATATATGGTCGGATCAAGTATCGTGACCGGATAGAGTTCACTCATGCTTTCCTCGAGAGGGAAGGAGACGTCGTCAAATATTGCGTAGAACGCGTAGCCTCCGTCGATGAGCTCAGCCGAGACATTCCAGATCCCGTTTGCATTGGTGATGCCTGTCCCGATGAGGATATGATCTTCAGAGTAGACAGTTACCGGCGCTCCGACGACCGGGAGGTCGTCTTCAGTCAAGAGCGAGCCGTAAAGCGTGAGTTTTCGGTGGAGTTCGCCGTTTTCCTGCTGATCTTTGAGGATAGCAACGACCGAGGGCTGTGAGAGGATCGTGATATAGACCGGTTTGGAGGTGATGCCGCCCGACTGAGCGGTGACCGCGTGGATGCCTTCGGCTATCCTGCCGATCTTCAGTTTTTTCGTGTAGTATCCGGCACTGTCGACCGATGCTGTTCCCCAGAGGGTGGTGTCCCAGTAGATGTCAAGGCTCCCCTGGGTTCCCCGTGCGATGCCCGAGATCGTGAGGGTATCGCCGTAGCGTGCGATCGAAGGATCGACCGAGATGGTGATGGACCCGGAGGTGTCGGTCGTGGTCCCGGAGGTGTCGATAATGACGATATTTCCTTGTGCATCTGTCGTGACGGTGAGTTTTCCCGAAGTGGCGGCAATTATGACCTGGCTGAGGAGCGGGACCGAAGACTGGAGTTTGGCCGGATCGAGCCCGTAGGCGGCCGAGATCTGCTGCATGATCTCTGCAGATCCTGCGTAGTTTTCTGCGGTCAGGGCAAGTTCGCCGTAAATGAGTTTGGATTCTGCTGCAAGCTCATAGAGGGCCGCAGTATTTCCATCGGATGCATACTGACGTCTGAGGTGATCGATCTCTGCAAGACGCACCACATCCCCCTGGATAATCCTGATGGATGTTCCAAGAGCAGCCGATTCTTTTCGGAACTGGTTTATCTCGGTCTGGGTGAGTTTGATCTTTCCCAGATTGGTCCCAAGCCGGCTGACCGTATTTTCATATGCGGCGAGATACCGGGCAGCATACTCGGGATCATTGAGATAGAGCTGATAGACCGCATCATAGGAAAGGCCGATGATATCTCCCATGAGAGGAAGAATGGTCTCGGCCTCTTCGGTCGTCATGACGGCGATCGTGGACGGATCGGCGTGGCTGGAGGTGTTGGTATGTCCCTCGGCAGCGTAGAGAAGCGTTCCCCCGCCCGCAACGAGCGTGATCAGCATGACGGCCGCAATAACGGCGAGGAGTGCGGCGGCGGCGGCGGGGTTTGCCTTCATTTTGCGATGATCTCCACGATTTTTATGATGATGATGAAGGCAAAGATGCCGACGCCTGCAATGCCGATAAGGCGCTGCCAGCGGGCGCTTTTCGGCCGGAGAGTGGTGACGACGAAGAACTCGGTGATGATCAGAAAGCCGATCAGCCAGAGTACAAAAAAGATCTCGATATTGATGGTCCGAGCAAGTATCATGATCGAAGCAACGGTCCCCATCCATGCAAGGAGAAGGGATGCGGCGATCAGAGTTTTTGACGGAGCCATGGGTAGTTAACTGTTATTGATTTAAGGAGGGTAATAGGTTTTGGTTTGGATCGTCCGGGAAGCGGCGGAAAGAAAAAAAGAGGGGCGGTTGTGTTCTCCTGACCAGCACTCTGACATAGGGTTATGATCAGCACTGATCCAGCTCCCGATTCAAGAACCTGTCCTTCGTCGCGTTCGCAAACTTAACAAGCATGAGCATCACCGGCACTTCGACGAGCACCCCGACGATCGTCGCGAGAGCGACCGGACTGTTCGTTCCGTACAACGCTATCGAAACGGCGACGGCTAATTCGAAGAAGTTCGAAGCGCCGATCATACCTGCCGGGGCTGCAATACTGTGAGGGAGATTCAGGAACCATCCCGCGCCGTATGCGATACAGAAGATCAGGATCGTCTGGATGATCAGCGGTACGGCGATCAGAAGAATATGCAGTGGATTTTCCGTAATAACGGTTCCCTGATACGAGAAGATGATCACGAGGGTAAGCAGCAGCCCGGCGATGGTGATGTTGTCGAACTTCGGGAGGAACGTTTTGGTAAAATACTCCTCTCCTTTTCTCCTGATGAGATACATCCGGGTGATCACTCCGCACAGGAGAGGGATCACCACAAATAGAACCACCGAAAGAAACAGTGTGACCCACGGGATGCTGATCCCGCCGATCCCAAGAAGGAAGCCGACGATCGGAACGAAAGCGACAAGAATGATCAGATCATTGGTCGCGACCTGGACGACCGTATAGGCGGCGTTTCCTTTCGTCAGATGACTCCATACAAAAACCATCGCCGTACACGGAGCTGCGCCTAAAAGCACGGCGCCGATAAGATAATCCCGGGCGAGTTCAGGAGGAATGAGGGCGCTGAACACGATATAGAAGAAGAATGCCGCGATCGCAAACATCGTGAACGGTTTGATCAGCCAGTTCACGACCCAGGTAAGGACGAGCCCTTTGGGATTTTTTCCGACGTATTTCACGCTCTTGAAATCCACCTTCAGCATCATCGGGTAGATCATGACCCAGATGAGTATCGCGATCGGGATGGAAACGTTTGCATACTCGAACGTGCCCAGGAATTCCGGAACGAACGGCACGAACCTGCCGATCAGAACGCCGGCGATCATGCAGATGATTACCCAGAGGGTAAGATATTTAGCAAAGATCCCAAGGCCTGCGGTTGTGTTTTTTGTCATAGCATCACCCTTTCAATGATTGTATGTTCGCTTCGATCTCGGCGATCGCGAGGCGATACGCCTCCTCGCCTTTTCCGACCGGGTCGTCGATGTGCCATTCGATCCGCTGTGTTCCGGGAACGACGGGGCAGGCGATCCCGCAGCCTATCGTGACGATGATGTCGATCTTTGGAAGGTCGGAGAACTTTTTCGGCCGATTTGTCGAGAGATCGATACCGTAGATCTCCTGCATGAGGCGGACGGCGGTCGGATCAACTTTGTCGCCCGGCTCGCTCCCGGCAGAATAACAGGTGAACCTGTCGCCGCCGAGATGCCGGCAGAGCGCTTCAGCGATCTGTGATCGGCAGGAGTTTTTGATGCAGAGAAAGGCGATCCGTTTCATACGATCACCTGCACGACTAATCCGGTCACCACAGCCGCAATAAAAATCGTTGCGACAAACACCAGAACGAACTGTTTTTTGAATATCGCGGAAAGCATCGTGATCTCGGGAATACTCATGCCCGCCCCGCCGATCAGAAGAGCGGCCACGGTCCCCACCCCCATTCCTTTACTCAAGAGAGCGGCGCTGATCGGGAGGATGGTCTCCGCTCTGATGTAGAGCGGGATCCCGATGATCGCGGCGATGGGGATCGCGAACAGATTCTGTGGACCCGCGACTGCCAAGATCCAGTCGGCCGGCAGAAATCCGTAGATGAATGCCCCGATCGCGGCTCCAAGCAGGAGGTAGGGGATCATCTGCCGAAACGTCGTCCAGGCAAACCGTACGATCCTCTGGAGTTTCGTCCCGGTCTCTTCGGTCATTCCTTCGACTGCGACCGGTTTAACATATTTTTTGAACCCGAGCCGCTCAAGAGTGAGGCCGATGACGACTGCCGCCGTGAACATGAGAACAGCATATACAACGGTGATCTGCGGGCCGAAGATGACGAGCATCATCGCGATTATCACCGGGTTGAGAAGGGGGGACGCGAACAAAAAAGACATGGCGCTCGAAAAGGCCACGCCGGATTTCAGAAATCCGAGCGTTACCGGGATCGTCGAGCAGGAGCAGAACGGGGTGATCGCTCCAAACGCGGCGCCGATCACGCTTCCTCTGACCGAGCCGAAATGCCCGAGGACTTTCTGCATCTTCTCTTTAGGGACATAGACGTTGAGTGCCCCGACGATCAGACAGACGACGATGAAAAGCGCCGTAAGTTCCAGAGCTATGATCAGGAAATACTGACCGGCCGCGAGGAGCGTTTCTGCAAAATTCATTCAGATTTTCCGGAACAACAGCAGTTTTCTCCGCATTGATCTTTCGATCCGGCTTCATCATCGCAGCAGGATTTTTCCGGCACGATTTTCACATTGCAGCAGCACGAGCAGTTTTCTGCGGTGATGGCTTTCTTCAGCTTTCCAAATATTGAGGTCTTTTTTTCTTCGGTCATGATACTCACATCTTTTCACAGGGTCGGGTTTCTCTAAGTCTTTTCAAGGTGTCTTTGTCGGTTTTTGTCGTCGGCAGGTCGGCGCAGATCTTTTCCAGGGCAGTGCACAACTCAGGATACTGGGCGAAAAATTCATCGCTGATTTTGTAGTATGCCCATTGTGCCTGTTTTCTGCTCTGGATGATGCCGGCGTTTTTCAGGATCGCGAGGCTGCGCGAAGCGTTCGGCTGGGAGAGGGAGAGCGCCGCTTCGATCTCGCAGACGCATAATTCATTACCCTGCAGGAGTGCAAGGATCCGCAGTCTGGTCGCATCGCCGCATGCCTTGAAGATCGTTTCCGGATCACTCATCGCATTCATATCCGGGAATACAGCAGGAGCAGCAGTGGGTTTTTCGTTCGATGAGGTGGTCGGAGACATGCAGGATCTGTTTGACCTCTTCATCGGTCGGATACCTGCCGGTGATCATGACAAAGTCATTGACAACGACCGCCGGAAGGATTTTCTCGCCGTGCCGTGACATAAGACGGACGATGTTTGGGTTGGCATCGCATGTTGCCCGCTCTATCAGAATGCCTTTGGGTTTGAGCCGGTCGATGATCTCAGTGATCCGGATGTACTCGGGATCGGTCGTGTCCGGGTCTTGTGCTTCGTAAAGACACATTGATGACATATATTATTATATTCACATATTTGCATATAATGATTTTCAAAAGGTGCGGGTGAGGGCACCCCCAAATCCCGTTTACCGCTCCTTCTTCCCGCAGTCGCAGACCGCAGCTTTTTGTTTCGGTGCGGAACTTCCGCAGCAGGAACTTCCCTCGCCGCAGCAGGATTCGGTGTCCATGTCCTTTCCCCGGAGTGCGGCGCCGATCATCCCCCACGCACATCCAACCCCGCTTTGAACGGTGATTGCCCGGACCGGGCAGTTGAGAGCGCAGGCTCCGCATTCCATGCAGGCAGAAGGTCGGTCGAGGATCACACGAGTTCGTCCTGCAGTAAAAACTGCATGGGGACAGACCTGCGTGCAGCGTCCGCAGTTTATGCAGAGCGCCGGATCAAAGGAAAGACTCGTTTCGGTGTAGGAATCGAACATCAGATCACCCCCAGAATTCTGGATACGCTAAGGATAATACCGCTTATCACGCCGAGCGCCGCCATTCCCGCCATGACCTTGATATACGAAAAGATCTCCTTCTTGACCCCCGTTCGTGAGGTAAACGGTGTGCAGCCGGTGAAGTTCAGGGCAAGATACGAGATAACCGGCGTGATGAGAAGGAAGACCGCAGCGGCCGAAAGGACGCCGGCCCACACCGGCAGGTTCGGATATGTGCCAAAAACATACGCGAAGGGAAGCGATACGATCATGCCAAGGATCATCCCTTTGGTCGAAAAGTCCCGTGTCGGGAGAACGGGCAGAAGCAGAGGAAAAAGCACGGTGCCTGCAAGGACTGCGGATATTGCGGCAAGCGATGCGACGGGTCCGGCAAGAAACCAAAGTGCCGCGGCGGCTGCAAGAGCCGGAAGCGCCGCGTGCATGAACTCGACAGGCGTTAAGACGAGCCGATCCCGCAAAGAGAATTCGACACGCCGCATGGCAGGCGTCGCCGTGTGCGTTTTCAGATACTCCGGCAGATCGTCTGCCCGGACCGGGCCGTATTCGACAGTGAACTTCGTCCTCGCCGCAACGTCCACCCAGGAGACCCCCGGTGCTCCAAGCTGGGGTACGATGATTGTCCTGTGCGAGACGATTCCAGCAAGATCTGAGGATTCTATCCGGTGGACGAGTTCATCCGTTCCAAACGTTCCCTTCCCGGCGGCGCACCAGACATTGATCCCCTTCGTGTCCAGAACAAGGATCCATGCATCGATCCCTGCAAGCGGGGAACGGAGAGCATCAAAACTGAGAGAATAGTTTGCCGATGCAAAAACCGGTGAGTCTGCATCCGGATCTCCGAGCCGATACAGGCCGGGTTCGACACGGTGCTCTGACCGGCGCCAGCCCAGCCGGGCAAGGAGATGGTCGAGCCTGTCGGCGAAGATGATCCTGCTTGTGGTCGTCTGGATCGAAGTGTTCTGACAACAATTCCAAGAGCATCCGCAGGTCTGGTCTCCGGACGTCGATGAGCAGGAGCAGCAGGAGCCGGATGTTTCGGTTATTTTCATGAATTGGTCCCTCACGACCGGTCCTGTTCGTTTAGGAGCGGGCCGAGAATATCCTTTACCATGCAGCTCAAATTGTCAGCTTTCATCAGAGCAAGACAGCAGATGCTGCCGTTTTTCTCCCAGCTGATGAGTGCGAGTTTGTCTCCTGTCCGGATGCCGGCTTTTTCCCGCACGTCTTTTGGCAGGACCATCTGCCCGCGTTCATCCACGCTGAGTACTGCTTCGATCCGGCAGCCCGTTTCACAGCCGCACCCGCAGTCTGAATCATTTTTTTGTGATGATGGATCTTCGGTATTTTTTTGGGTCATAGAGAACTCTTCACTCACGACGTAGGCATTCTGATAATTTATATGTTTCTGAAAAATCAGATTTTTCTGAATTGCCGGGGTCTCTCTGTTAAGCAATGTCGGGGTCGGGATCCCCGCCGGCGGTGTCGGGCTGCCGGGTGAGTGAAAGCAGATGACGATACTGCCAGGCGCGTTCCTCCTCCCTCTGCTCCGGAAAAACCGCCTTCACGGCATATTCTGCGGCATGGATCGCGTGACCGGACGTGTGCGAAGTTGCGGCGGCGTGACCTACAGCACGGGCCGCGAAGGATGCCGGCGGATCGCCCGCCGCGGCTCGTGCAGCTGCATGTGAAGAAAATGCGGCTATTCGCGCTTCGCCGACTTTTATTTCGCCGCGAACCCAGGCACGTCCTGCCTCCAAAGCCTCGCGGGGACGCGGGTCGTTTGGATATTTTTCTTCGAAGATGGAGAGAACACGTTCGGCACAATCCAGAGCCCAGACTGCGAGGATCTTTTGATGTGAAAAAATGAGGGAAACATCATTATATATTTCGTCTCTGTAAATGGGATGTATATTATTTATTTTCATCACTTTTTTGGAGTTGAAGCATCTTTAATGAATATTCTCCATCTTCGGTAATAGTAAATCTTTGTTTTTTTCCTTTGAATTTCCGCTCAATTAAACCCCACTCCTCCAGTTGTTGCATCAAAAGCCATTTAGTTTTTTGGCTTGGATTATTTTTGCGTTTTCCCAATGCATCAATTACCATGGCTTCGTATATTCCATCAATTTTATGATACAACTCAGTTACATTCATTCCCCTTTCTTCTAGAGTGGATGCTCGTGAATCATATTCATACAAAATATTCAGAATGTCTGCATAATTTTTCTTCTTTGAGAGATCTTCTAGATGCATCTTTGGGACACGGAACCTAATAAAATCATCATTTGATGGAGTGATGCAGATCTTGCCCTCTACCCACAATGCAGCTAGGAAAAGAGATACGGATAATAATGTTGTTCCACTTGTAACATTAAACCAGAGTTCCGCTGTAGGATGTTCCATTTTGATATCAAGAACTGCTTTTTTTACTGAATCAGTACTTTGATCAACTATCGAATATTCTTTAAAAAATCTTTTTTTCCCAGTTGATGTATACTTATCGAGAGTACTAATAGCCGTACGAATCTGCTGCCGATTCATCATTGTCCGTTCTGCAGTAGCTTTCGATTTTTCGTCCATTAAGGGAGTGATGGGAATTTTGTCGTTAATCTGCTTTTCCACAATCACACAGACGTGTGTCGGGCGAATCTCTTCAATAACTGTATAATAAGTATTATGAATATTTGCTCCACCGCACATAATGTAGATACACTCCGCTACCATAATCAATTTATTAGTCTGATGTCCATTTATAAGTTACCAAAATTAGTAATCATTTCAATAAAGATTCATATAAACATAGCAACAATAGCTGTTTGATGATAATCTGGAGTAAGGAATTCACAGTCATTTGATAACGAGTGGAATGTCCAACTTCATATATCTTGAAAAAGATATTATATTAACTAGATTTTGGTGTGATTACTTGACGTTAAATAGAAAAAACGAGATAATTCATTTTCTCCTATTAGGAATGTCGTGGGAGCATATTCTTCTTGAAATTGCATTTTTAAAATTTCAGAATGTAGTTTTTTTCACCTCCGAAAATTTACTTGAAAACAGCCAACCACTTTTCAATAAAGTGAAGGTATCTGGTGTTAATATATTAGAAATTGTGTGCCTGAAACCATTTGAACCTAATTCTCTTGGATTAATGACGGAAAAAATAAGCGAAGTGTACTGGAAATATGCTAATAATACGATTGTTGCTGGTCTTACTGGTGGAACTAATCTAATGGTGGCTGCAATGACATTAAATGCTTTAAAGTATGGATTAGTCTGTCATTATGCGGTGAAAAATACTCAAGAAATATACTACATTTCGTATATCAAAGATCTCCATGATGCTGGGAATATAATTGAGGCAGCATGAGCTCTGATTTGTATTATTATAATCTCGGAGTTAGATCTCCCGAAAATTACCGAGACTTTGTTGTTTCTCGTCTAAGTGACTTTGAATATTATCTCTCTTCTGCAAAGAGGAGAATGGATGGAATTAAGTATCAGTATCATTTCACCTTTAAAATATCTCCAATTTGGATAGTCAAAGATAGAAATGAGAAGTATGATGATGGAGAGGTATTTCAAACAAAAGAATGCACCGGAAAAATATGTGGAAGAATTCAGAATAACGAACTGTATTTTGATATTACTCCATCTGATGAGGGATGTGTTTATCAACGTACTTCATCAGGTATACAAACTATTGCCTATTTGAGATATTCATGGGAACTATCCGGTATTAAACTCACTCACTCTTCCGGAAAGTATGAAATAGGGGGGGAACAGATTGCTCCTGTTTCAGAAGAGGTTGAAGAGGAAGCATTAGATCTGATTTTTTCATCAAGATGGCTGTATGATTCCTCTAAACATCGTTATCGTGTCCTAAGTGCAAATCGTTACAGAAAAATCATCTGGTTAAAAGAAAAACCGAAAAGCAATCAGTTGTTTTCGAAATATGATACATCCCAACTAAAAAAAGAGGTCGAAGCATTTCATACGTTAATGATGATGCCAAAACCACATAATCTTCCTTTACTCAATCTATTGCAGAAAAAAGATTATGCTAGCTGGGATGATGTTTTTCCTCCTTCTGAACGTGCGATTACATATGAAGTACTCACAGATGCAAATCGGTCGGGTACTCTTCAACAGAGACGTTTTGTGAAAAAAGCTCTCGGTACAAATGATTTTGCGATTCTTGAGGGACCGCCGGGATCTGGAAAAACCACAGCACTCTGTGAACTAATTATTCAGGAAATAAAACTAGGTCACCGAGTTTTGATGGTTGCATCCACTCACATTGCCGTAGACAATATTCTTGAAAAATTGGATGAATTTGTTCCTGACACGAGAACATCATATAATGATAAATATGGCATCATACCACTCCGTATCGGAGAGGAGGCAAGTGTTCTTGATTCCATGCGAAAATATTGTGAAAGTCAGGTTGTGGAAACTGAACAAAAAAGAATTTTACACTCTTTAAGTAAAATTCGTAATCCAAGCGATTCACAGAAAGAACTCTATGATTTAATAAGAAATGATGTGTCAAACAAAGGCATATCCAAACTCTTAATTGATTGCGCTAATTTTGTTTGTGGAACAATGATTGGCATTTTGCGTGCCCCAATGATTCAGGAAATTCAGGGTTCAGCACCTCTCTTTGATGTGGTAATTGTAGATGAGGCATCAAAAACTACTTTTTCGGAATTTATAGTCCCAGCATTGTACGGGAGAAAATTCATTCTTTCAGGGGATACACGTCAACTTGCTCCATATACAGATGAAATGCCAATAAAAATTAATGTTTGTGGATTGATTAAAGATGATGAAATCCGCGAACTCTGCAAAGCAGTTTTTGACTCATCAGTATTTTCTAGAGGAAACCGTTCAAATGCTGAAAATATTGGGAGATATACCTTTCATTCCGGGAAAATCCTGATTTGTGACGACGAACAAAAATATAAAGAGTTTGAACAAAAAATAAAACTCCAAATTGAAGAGCTTAACATATTGTGCAAGAATAAGAAATATGACGATCCTGAAATTTGTTTTGCTTCAATTCCTACCCGTCCATTAAGTGTAGAAAAACAGTGTGAGCTTGCTGTATGCAATCTGCTTTTGACAACGAGTGACACACTAAAAGATATAGCAGATATTCTCCCTCCTGCACTTGATATCGATAAAAAAACTGAAAAAATAATTTCTGCTGCAACATATATAGTACACCAAAGAAAACAAAAGGCGTACAAATGTTTGCGGGAAAATAAATCTGAGCCATGGGAAGATGCAGTTACTTGGAGATTGAACCGTCAATATGAATTAAAAGGCATAGGGGGGGAACGATTCGATAAATTATCCCGAGATCTTGATCTACTTCTGCCAAAATGTATTGATGCAGAAATCCGTGAAAATAAGTCGGAAATAGACATGAACAAACGGATTGCAGATAATTTGGACAAGATAATTTCAATTTCCTATCCTTCAATTCTAGAGTTTTTACAAACTGGTTATCAATCCAGATTTACACAAAAATATTCGGATGTTGCATTGTATGCAGGTCTGGGATATGATGAAAAGGACAAATCTCCATTTTATCAGAAACGACATGAGCTTCTTACCTTTCAGCATCGGATGCACCCAGATATCTCTGCATTTCCACGAAAATATATTTATGAAAACACAGCCTTGGAAGATGCAAATGGTATTTCTAATGAACGTGTATTCCCTTTCCAAAGAGGACCCAGAGTGATCTGGATGCACGTTTCTGGAACTAAAACAAATGAGTCGAATCGGATTAATAATGATGAAATCAAGTTAATTATTGATCATTTGTCAACGTTACTTGAAAAAATCAGTGTGAATAATTATGGGAAACATTGGTCAATTGCTCTATTGTCTTATTATAACGGACAGGTAAAAGAACTTGCAAAATCTTTGAAATCAATTGCAAAAAAGTATTCTCTTGAAGGTAGTTCATATCAATATCTCTCAAAAGACGTGACAATCGTCATTAGTACTGTAGATAGGTATCAAGGACATGAAGCAGATATTGTGTATTTATCTTTTGTGAGAATCATGAAAGGTAAAAAACCAGATGTTGGATTTATTGATAATAAAAACCGTTTAAATGTTTCCCTTACCAGAGCAAGATATATGTTGTATTTAGTTGGAAATAAACAGAACTTTGGCCATAAATGTGCACCACAAATTCTTAATGATCTGGTTGCCGAAACAAAAGATGGAGATAAGGATTATTGAAGGTAAGTAAAATATGTTGGAAATTATACTAAAACGGGAATTAACACTTATCACCTATGAAGCAGAGATGAAAATCGGTTTGCAAGAGAAAAAAGAGCGGAATATTTATCTCCCATTTCTAAAACTAGCTTCAGAATTCAATGGGATCCTCTCTGCAAAAGTAATCAATGAAAGACTGTTTTTCTGTCCGGCAGATAATATCCGAGGAAAACGAATGATTAGTTACTTGGCAGAGGGGCAGCATATCACTCCCGAGTATGAGTTTGATTTAGATGTTATTGATGAAAATACACGATATGTACTGACCCCCCTCGGAGAGTCCGAAATTAATTCGGGTGTTATGACAATCCCAGAAGAAGGTGCTTACCTTCTTTCGACTACACCTGACCCACTTGTACCAAATGGAATTATTGATTGTATCCGCTCAAATGACACCGCAAAAGAGGAGTTACAAACTCGCAAAATGAACAAGAATAAGAAAAAAAATGCTGATACTATTAAATTAAATACATTAGATTGGGGTAAGCAGTATGCAAACATTAAACAATGCATTGAATGCCCCCTCCCCAGGAGATCAAATGAGTTTATCTGGATTTATGAGATACAGCCCGAATTAATTGAACAACAGCAGAATGCTTTTGAAAAATCCATGAAAATCCAGGTGAAAATCACTCAAAATAGTGGAGTTGAAATTGCACTTGATCTTCAGAATAATAAAGACAGCAAAAACAGTTCATCTTTAATTCCATTTAGGATAGATGATAGTCTTTCATATTCGGATGTATTGGAAGAGCTATTAATAGAGTTTCCTGAATCTGATATTGACAAGACATATGGATATCCTGTTTTACTTTATGAGTATAATAAACTGACAAAATCAGAGATGAAACGGTTTCAAAAAGATGTTACTATTTCAGAACCACATCTAACAAAATACGGGTATTTTGATCCGCTCCTCCTAAAAAATATAAATATTGCTCCAAAAACCATCGATGATGCTGTATTATGGGCTTTCACTATTCTTGTTGAAGAAATTAATACTTATATTGATAAGCCGCTCTATAATGAACTCAGTAAGAAAATCAAAGATCATTTTATTGGTGAAATGAGGGCCTCCCTCCTCCTTCCAGACTATGAGCAGTTTGTCGCTTTATTCTCCGAAAAAAGATCGGTGTTTTTTGATGAGTATGATGATATGTATCACAAAATACTTTTAGAAAAACCCGAGTTATTCTGGTTTGTCACTGCTCCAAAAGTATTGCGTTTTACCAGAGGTAAGTTATAATGAATATCGATTTTAAAGGACAAATTACTCCAATATCATATGAAGTACGTATTCCCAGCAAAGAAGAACAGATAGAAAATTGTTGGGTTTTTGAACGTGATGTAGTGCTACCGTATAAAAATACTTTGACATTAAGTATGGGAAATCGCAGTTTTTCAGTTCCAGGATCAGATGGGGTATTTATTTCCTCCATTGTTTCCATGATAGAACGTGCAAAATATCTCATTTGCCTTAGTTCTTTTCTCCTTGAAGCTGGAGATGTAACTTCTGCTCTTTTAAAAGCAAGGAATCGGGGAGTATATGTTGTAATTCTTACAGCACCAAGAGAGCTGAAATCATGTGATAATGATGAAGAAATTAGTGAGAGACAAAAAGAAATTCTTGAAAAACACCGAAAACTTTTGAATTCATTTATAAATCACATATTGATTAGGACTGCATCACATTTTCATGCAAAATATCTTCTTTGTGATCCTGTATCTGATTCAGCCACTGGAATCATGATGACGTGTAATGCCACTGTTGATGCCATGAGTGGGGGCAATATTGAGTTCGCAGTTGGCCTTAAACAAAACGAAATTCAATCTTTCTATGCCCATTTTCTGCATGGGTTCTGGACCGAATCAGAGCATGAACTTTTAGAAAAAGGTAAATTGAGTACCACTGAAAATTCTGTGCCGCAATCTGTCCTAGAAGATTTAGGATCCGTGACTTTGCCCGTAACCCGCAAAGATACAACTACCCTTAGAGATACCTTGTCAAAAATGATTGACTCTGCAAAAAAGACGATTACTATTTCTGCGTGGACTTTTGAAAAAGATTACGAGCTGGTAAATAAACTTCTTGCAAAACAAAAACAAGGGGTAAAAGTAACAATTTACACACGTGTCAATTTCTTCAATACAGGGGCACTACTTAAAGTTGCCAAAGCCGGAGCAATAATTTATGGTTATCCTAGATTCCATGCTAAATGTTTGATTGTGGATGATATCACCGGTCTAATTATGACCGCAAATATGTCAAAATTAGGTCTTGATTCTGGATTTGAGTCGGCAATTCTCTTAGATAAAACGGATATTGGAACGCTGAACAATATTCTTGAAAAGCTATCTGTAGAAAGATCACAGGTATTTTTCTCTCGCATCTCGTCAGCAAATCTCAGTAAAGGTACATTCAAAGTATTCGTTGAGGGAAAACAGGAGTTACAGAGTATTAACATCAGCGATGAAAAAATCGAGTCTAGAATCGTGGTAAAATACTCTTCATGCGACAAGTATCTCGATTATTCCTTCGTTTCCCAGGATGCCTTTAAAAAGCAAGATAAACTAGAATATGTAAAAACACATATCTATCCGATTGTTTTTGAGTTTCCAAAATTATCCCGAAATGCAAAAATCGATGAAACAGATAAAAAACTTGGAATTCCGGTATATATTAGTAAAAAGAATGGACAGGAGAGCAGATCCATCTTGGTAAAAAACTGGGAAGAAGTAGAGAAACTAAAACATCTTTCAGCAAACGGGTATCATTTGGTGATTGAATAACCTCAAATAGGTTTACTTTTTTTGTAATCATTTCATGTATATCTGATATGAATGCCTGTTCCATTATAATCTATGGTACAGACAAACATCAAATCGGCAAACTGGCACTTCACTTCAAAATGCAACTACTCCTGCAAATTTTGTTCAAGGCAGAACTGCACGAGTGACCTCATGTCTCTAAAAAGTGTAGATAATATACTCACTCATCTCAAAAATTTAGGAATTGAAAAACTCAATCTCGTTGGCGGGGAACCAATGATGCACTCACTCTTCTATGATCTCATCCGACTTGCCTATGAAAAGGATTTTGTTGTATGCGTTACTACTAACGGTTCTTTCCTCAACAAAAATACCATTCAAAAAATGCAACCCTATGTTTCATGGATTGGAATTTCTATTGACTCAGTATCTGACATAACTGCGGCAGAAATGGGAAGAGGAAATGGGCATCATCTCGCCCACATAAAAGAGATTATTCAATTCATTCACGAAGCAGGAATAAAACTCAAAATAAACACTGTCGTCACCAAACAAACAAAGGATGAAGATATGCGGGACGTAATTGCTGAACTCTCGCCATCACGTTGGAAAGTATTTCAATTCTTGACAATCGTTGGTCAAAATGACAAAATCAGTTCAGAATTTTCCATTTCATCAAAAGAATTTGACGAATATTGTGACCGTCACAGATTAATTAAGCTTGGGAATGGAACTGAGAAAATCTTCTCTCCAGTTTTTGAATCAGCAGAATGTATGGCTGACTCCTATTTTATGGTTGATGCAGACGGGTTGGTGGAAATCAATACACCTCGTGGAGTTATTCATATTTCGCTTGAGGCTGTAACTAATAATAATATTGAAGAAATGCTTAATCTGAAAAACTACAAGGAACGTGGTGCTGTTTATGAGTGGTAATATTTATGTTACAAATATTTGTAATCATTCCATAATGTCATTATATGAATCCCCAACTAATTCTCTTTTCACCAACTAAAAGGAGGTGAGAATCATATGACAAAAACACCAATGTCTAAAGAGGCAGCATCCAGAATTCAGTCAAAATCTGACAAAACCGGAAAAAATACAGGTTTTAAAGAACGTACCCAGAGTTCTGCAGATAAAAACTCCCGCAACTAATCAAATTAATTTTTGGAGGGGTCTTTCCCCTCCCTTTTCTAAAAACTGATTTAGTGCTCAAATGTTCCTGAATATTCCGCTAGGGTGAGTTATGAACAGAGGATATTTCCACCGCGTCGGGCTCCGCGCCGAAGTCGCCCTCCCGCACCCACGCTAATCATAGATTTTCTCAACTGAGGTCGGCCGCTTCGCGTCCAACCTGCGCCCCGAAATCAGAAAAGGAATTGCATAATGGAGAGTAATTCTAAAACGCACGAGACTCACGAATTCTTGTCGATATCCTATCAGAATTTTCACTTCGAACGACCTGAGAAAAAAGAAAAAAATGTTCGGGTTTTTCACCCTGCTGAGATCCTTTACGAAGGAATTTCCGTGCTTAAAGTCCGGCCCGCTCAACGATCACATCGGCGACCGACTTCGCGCTCTTGAACGGGAAATCCGCTGCCGTGAGAAGCGTGCCTGCTTCGCCCGCGGTCATCTTCAGATCGCCGACCTGACAGGTCGTGTCTGCGCCGTTCGGGAACGCGGCAATGAGATCACCGGGTGTTTTGATCGGGAAGTTTGCGCCCGCAAGTGCCCCGCTGATCTGTGCGTGGATCTGCTCCTTTACGGAAAGGGCTTCAAATCCTGGCATGCCGGCGATCTCTCCTGCGGCCTTTGCGATCGGACAGTCGGCGCTGTGGGTCTCGCACCCGAAGCATGCTCCTTTGATCGATTTGAGGGACTCTTCTGCCTTTGCCTGTGTCACTGTTTTGCCTGTGTATTTCCATGTTGGCATCTTTTTCACCAGATACTTATAGTCGTGTTATATTTATATACAAGAGCGTCATTAAAATATACAAGGTGTGCTGATACAGAATAATGACCCTGCGGGTTAATGAGTGTGCATTACTAATGAAGTTAATAGGAAAAGAAGCATCATGGGAACAACACTAAGTTCATCATTAACGGAGATCCGTGAACTAAAGTCAGAGGTCACAGGTCTCCGTATGGATCTGAAACGCTTTATCGAACATGCAAATCAGCAGCATGTTCAAACTGCTCTTACGGATCTTAAGCAGAATTATGCCGGGCTTTTCGTCAATGATCAGCTGGACACAGCGAAATCGGAACTTTCGGCGAATATGGTTGCAGACTGCGGGATGCGGGACAAATGTTACGGCGTGTTTCTGGATTTTCTGCAGAACACGTCAAAGCATATCAAAGACGGTCAGGTCTCCGAGGAGATCATCCAATCATACCGGGAACAGTTGAAAGGAATGCAGGAAGCGGGACCATTTGACCGGTGTGATACCTGTTTTTCGCAGGTCTATCGTCTTTTTGAAAAGCAGGTCGATCTTATGCAGTCTCTCGGCATTTATGCAGAAAACGGCAGCACTGACGACATCATTACGGATATCCCGGAAGAAACGGCAGTAAAGGATCTGCTCGAACCGGTAGCAAACGTCCTGCGTTTTCAGATCCTCAAGTCACTTGCGGCACAAACACGGACCTTTTCGGATCTGTCGAGCATGACCGGATTACGCGGCGGCAATCTGCTGTTTCATATCAAAAAACTTACCGAATCAGGCATGATCCTTCAGCGTCATGGGCGGGGAGATTACGTTATTACGGATAAGGGATTCAAAACGCTGAACGCTGTTTCAGCGCTGTATCATGAAACGCATCACGCGTGACTGCGTTCCGAAAAAAAAGAAAAAATATTTTTTGAGTTTTATACGAGCTCTGTACCGCCGGATACGACCACAAACTGACCGGTGACGTAACTCGACATATCGCTGGAGAAGTAGAGGATCGTTCCGTTCAGTTCTCCGCGTTTTGCCGGGCGGTTCATCGGGCACATCATGCTGTATTTGGTCATGAACTCATCGGATTTGAACAACGTGCCTTCCGTCATTTCCGATTCGAACAGGCCGGGACCTACGGCGTTCACGGTGATGTTGTTCTGTCCGTATGAAGTTGCCATACCCATGGTCAGACCAAGTACAGCGGCTTTCGACGTGTTGTAGACATGGCGGACGAACATTGCACCTTTGTCGCCGAGTACTGCATTGATCGAGGCCGTGTTGACGATCTTTCCGTAGTTCTGGGCTTTCATGTGGGGGATGACATACTTGCTCATGAGGTAGATGCCTTTGACATTGGTATTCATGGATTTGTCCCACTCATCTACGGTCAGGGTCTCGACTGTTCCACGCTGGGCAATTCCGGCATTGTTTAACAGAATATGGATGGTTCCGTAATGTTTGACGATCGCGTCAACTGCCTCTTTGACGCTTTGTTCATCCGTTACATCACATGCATAGGTGAAAACCTCTCCGCCTTTTGCGGTAATCTCTTTTGCGACTGCTTCGAGTTTGTCTGTTCTCCGTGCAAGCATGGCAACTTTTGCCCCTGCTTCGGCATATGCACGAGCTGCATCGGCGCCAAGGCCGCTTGAGGCTCCGGCAACGACCGCGACTTTTCCAGTTAAATCACATAAGTTTATCATTTTTTATCAAGCTGATACTTACTCCTTGGGAATGATAAAGAAAATGTCACTCTCAAACCGGAACGAGCGATGTTTTTCCGGGCAGATACTCTCTGAGGAATTCTCCAGAATTCTGTCTGAAATGCCAAAAACAGCTCATGTGCAAGATTAATGCCCAGTCGGCAAAACCAGGTGTCTGATCGATTACAGAAACTTTATCTTGAAACAACGTGTTTATGAGATAGTATGAAAGGGATGGCAGTAATGACGGATACGGGAATGCCTGAAGACCCTCTTCTGTCGATCCAGCAGCAATTGATCTCCAGCGGGATGCGGGAGTATGAAGCCAAGATCTATGTGACCATCTTCAGCCGGGGTATTCTTACCGCTTTTGAGATCCATGAGTTCAGCGGCGTTCCCCGCGGCCGGGTGTATGATGTCTTAAATATCCTCGAGCAGAAAGGCTTCATTACCCGTTCGTGGGAGAAGCCGGTCTATTATACCGCCGAACCGGTGGAAAAGGTCTCGCTTCGTCTGGTGAAAGAAACCCTCAATAATCTGGAACGCATGACCAACTGTCTCAACGAACTTCAGGATGTCTGCTATCCTCTGGAATCGAAAATAGTCGGCGTTCATGAATTCCAGACCGATCTTGCGATAGATACGCAGATCCGGATGGAACTGAAACGTTCCTGCAAGGAAGTTCTTATCCTCTGTTTCGATGCACGGATCCTGGAAAGATATGCCGATGATATCAAAGAAGCCGCAAAGCGGATCCCGGTGTATGTTGTCGTCAAAGATAAGGAAATGGCAAAGTTCTCCCCGATAAAATGTTATATGGTCAAACGCGGCACTCCTATGACGACGATGGAAATGCCGCTTTCCTCGAGAAAACAGAGGCTGCCTGTACTTGCGCAGTTTTATTATGATCGCCAGGGAACGATCGCGATCCTCGAACATCAGGGCCAGAAGATTTGTCTTGGTCTTGTGAACAATGTCTCGGTGTTTGTGGCGCAGAGTATTCTTCAGAATATCGAAAGGGTCGAGCCGGAAGAGTGAGTGAGGGGAAAATAGAGTGTGCTCTCAATCCGCCAGCCGCTTTAGTATCCTCATCGCTCTCAGTGTAAGCCATTTGCTTTGGTCACCCTTTTGTCCGAATGGTACGAGAAGTCTGTCACTGGCATACGTATTCCCGACCCTCCATCTGCCCGTATCATCCTGCCTGGAAACAACGAGCTCCAAAGCATCGTCCATGCGGGCGTCCCGAACACCAAGTCCGCTCAAAATATCGAGTATTTCAAGCACATCGGTCTGATACATCAGAGGAAAACCGAATCTGAGCCAGCCGGGTTTTGCCGTCCGGTTAAGATCATGGCTGCGTTTGTAGATATGGTGGGTGAGCATGAACTCTGCGGCCTTGTGAATCGTATCTTGCACCGCCGGCGTTCTCTTTTCCTCCGGTATGGCGCTTAACGCTTTGAGCGCTTTAACGACGCCCATATGGCAGGTATGCCTGCCCCAGCACATTTCCAGGCGGTCATACGGCGGGACCTGTGGATCGTCTTCTGTCCCGTCGTTGAAACGCATGTATCGGGTGAGCCAGCCGATCCCTTTCTGCAGTCTTGGATCATCGAGATATCCGAACTGTATGAGGGCCCACACCATATTTCCCGTGAGACAGGGTATGACCTCGGCGATCCGCCCCCCTCCGGTTTTTACAGCAGTGTTCTGCGAAAAACCGCCGTCCTGTATTTCCTGTGAGTTTGTCAGGAGATATTCGCACTGCTCCCTGATCTGCGGCACCGGGGCGGCGCCCAGCTCCGCGAGGGTGATCAGCGACCAGATGAGCCCTTTGTATTTGTAGGTGTAAAACCGGTGATAGGTTTGGAGGCAGGCAGGGTCCTGCTGTTTTTGAAGGATCTCAGGCACGATGCCGTATTCCATGATCTGATTTTTTGCCTCCAGGACGGCAGGGTCATCTTCGGGCCGGTCAAGTATCTGCTTTAACGCAAAATACCGTACTGAAGGGTTTTCTTTTTCCAGCAGCCAATCCGAGGGATCAGCTTTGAGCAGCGCTTTCCAGTTGTCCATTTTTTCCCTTTTTATTTGAGAGGAGGCGGCAATGCTTCCTTTCTGAATCATTCATTCTCAATCATCAAATAGCTATGTCCTGAGATGGAGGTCGGTGATTTTTCCCGATGCTTTATCCATCCCGGAGATCGGGGTGATTCCACAGGGGACTAGCGCTTCGTCTGTTTTTTGCAGAAAAAACCCGCGTTAGAAGGATTGATAAGAACAGACATGACTCTCTAAGACCTTTGGACTATTCAACGTATTGAGCTGACCGGACTTCCAGAGGATGAACTCATACTTCATCAATCATACTTCATCAATCATACTTCACTCATGATTCCCGAAAAAAGAACTGCCTGGAAAAAATCGAGCCGCACTCTCCTTGGAGAGATTTGCTGCCGACACACTCTTGTGTTATTTCTTTCTTTCTAAAAGTATATATAGTTATTTCAAGGTGTCGAAAAACAAAAGGAAAAAAATCTCCAGGTCTTCCTCTTCCCGAAATCATATATGAAGTATGAAGTATGACGGATGACGGATGATTGATGATTGATGATGTCCCCGGAATTATTACAGCAATGAGACAGAACGGATAACTCAAAATAACCCGAAGAATGTTGAAATCACCGGCAAATCCAGCCTCACCAACCTCTTCACCGCCCGGGCTTTTTGTAAAAACAGTGTTCTCTTTAAGTGAGGAGGGGGTTAGGCGATGCAAAAAATCAGGTGGAGGGATCAAGATCTCCCCACAGCGGACCGCTCACAAATTCAAAAAAATATCGGCTGTCCCTCTTTTCCACAAAAGAGAGAGGAAGATTGCTCAAACCAATCTCTTCAGAACCCGTTCCTTCTTCGCCCGTGCCGCGTCCGCCGCCCGGTCGATCCCCTTCTTCATCTCGTCAAAGTCCCTGCCCGGCCGGTCGACGACCTTCTTCACCGGTGTATACGGAGCCTCACGGAACTTCGGCAGGAACTCTCCTTCCACGCCGTCCTTGATCAGACGGGAAACACCCGGACCCTCACGCACGAATCCGATCCGCTCCATCAAAACGCCCGCCGTTCCGACGACCCGGATGATCTCATCCGCATACTCAGGCGGCGCGATCACGAGAAGCGCATCCAGACTCACGCCCAGATAATCGATCCCGAGCTTATCCAGCAGAGCAAGCACCTTCGGCGCGATAAGACCGCGAAGCGGCGCATCTTCGACAACCACCGTCGCTTTCGCCGTTTCCGCGATCTCGAACACATCGCCCCGAAGGCCGCCGTTCGTGATATCCGTCATCGCGTGGATATGCGGGAACACCTCCGACTCGATCAGCGCAGCGCAGGCTTTCAGGAAATGCAGATTGATCGTCTCCTCCACCACGTCAGCATTCCCCGAATACAGAGCGGCCGTCGCGATCGTCCCGCCGCCTGCTCCTCTCGTCATCAAGAGAACATCCCCCGGGACCGAGGATCTGCGGGCCGTCACGTGATTTGCGACACCGACCACGCCCACGCAGCCCGTCATCCGGTCGCCGAGAACCATGTCCCCGCCGATACGAAGTGTCGATCCGGCGACAAGCGGCACGCCCAAAGCGTCCGAGACCGTCGTGATCCCTGCCGTGTAGTCGAAAAGCTTCGCCACGTCCCCGTCGTCTGCGATATGCACATCCGAGATCAGACCTACGGGTCGGGCGCCCATCACATACACATCGCGAAGTGTCGCCCGTGTCGCATGGAATCCCGCAAGGAACGGGAAATCCGACAGACGCGAGTGCATCCCGTCCACTGTTGTAATGATATACTGGCCGTTCGCCTCGACGACCCCGCCGTCATCCATCTGATCGACACCGACCTGTGCCGAGGTCTGCCCGATCACATGAGCGATCTTTCGGTGAGCGTAAAAGTCGCCCGAACCGCGGGACCCCACGCCGAACTCGCCCATCGAAACGCCGGCATGTTCATACTCGAACAGATCGCCCTTCAGCCCGCTCGTCACCTTCACTTCTTCGATGACGGCCCTCGCGAAGTCCCGTGCAAACCCGTCATCGATATCCTTTATATCCAGAATGCGTTCCTGAAGCAGTTTTTCGATTTCATCTTCAGAAATATCCTTCAGCATGCTTCGCCGAACGAAGCCTTCCACGTCCATACAAGATAGATGTGAAGGGACAGACTATAAAGACATGAGGTTAAACCTTCGAAGAAGTATTTTCAAAGCGTGCGTTCCACTATATCTGATATGAGTTCCCTGGAAAACACCAAAGCCTTCGCGGCAACTATCGCAGGATCCGACCCGTCCGCCGGGGCAGGCATCCAGGTCGACCTGAAAACCATGGCCGCCTGCGGGGTATGGGGGATGACGGTGATCGCAGCCCTGACCGCACAGAACGCCACGCACGTTCTCGATACGGCAAGCATCCCCGCGGAGTTCATCAGAAAACAGATCGACGCCCTCGAAGAGGACTTCCCGATCGGCTGCTACAAAACAGGCATGCTGAAAAATGCGGAGACGGTGAAAATCGTCGCTGAGAGCATTCCCGATGGCCGAAACATCGTCGTCGACCCGGTGCTTCTCGCAACAAAAGAGTACCGGCTTCTTGACCTGGCAGGCCAGGAGAAGCTCACTGCCGAACTTCTCCCGCGGACGACGGTGATAACGCCGAATCTGCCTGAAGCTGCGGCTTTGTCCGGGATCACGATCGCGGACGCCGAGTCGATGGAGGAGGCGGCATACTGGTTCATCGATCACGGGGCGAAGGCTGCCGTGATCAAAGGCGGCCACGCATATTTCAGGCTTGGGACCGACGTCTTTGTCGACAAAAACGGGATGATGCTGATCGAAGGCGAGGTCGCGCCGTTCACGGATGTCCACGGATCGGGCTGCTGCTACGCTTCGGCGATCGCCGCCCACATCGCTCTTGGTTTTCCGGTCAGGGAGGCTGTCTGTGAGGCAAAAAAGTTCGTCAGCGGCGCAATAAAATATTCATGGGAGTATGCTCCCGGCCGCCGCACGATGAATCCCGGCTGGCAGCAGCACAAAACCTATGATAAAAAATTCTGAAGAGGGAGAGCCGCCAAAAAGAGGCGGTCTGATTCACGCTCGCCGCTCGAGCAGAGCACACGCCGCACACAGCCGGTGACTCGTCGGCTCCCCGCAGAGTTCGCAGCGGCCCATCATCGTGATCTCCCCGCCCCGGGGTCCGAGTTTTGCGAGAAGCTTCTCCTGGCCGGTCACGATATTCATCATCGTCCCGGGCGTTTTGTACTCGAGCTTCCCAAGCCCACTCCGGACCCCGGCACGCAGAGCGTACTTCGTGTACGGACACTCAGGCAGATCGGTAAGCAGATGATTTACGAGCCCGTAGGCGACCGTCTCCCGCTCGGTCGAGCGGCAGAGCGGTTTTATCCTCGGCAGAAACAGCGTATCCGCGTTCGTCTGAAACGACCCCGTCACTCTTGTCAGATCGCCCCGCAGATAATTCATCAGAACCGACTGTGCCTCGTCGTCCAGACAGTGCCCCGTCGCGATCTTGGTTGCCCCGACCTCGCGGGCCGCCTGATTCAGGGCCCGCCGCCGCAAAGTCCCGCAGACCGAACACGCCTGCCGGGGATCGTTTGCCAGCAGTTCGTCCAGCGTCTTCCCGCAGATATCCGTAAAAGAGACCAGTTTGTCGGCGAGGCCGAGTGTATCACAGAGCCTGGTCGCTGCGAGGATCGTATCATCCCGGTAGCCGCCGATCCCTTCATCCACCGTGATCGGGATGAGTTCGGCTTCCAGATCCAACTTTGCAAGGACCGTCAAAAGAACCGTCGAGTCCTTCCCGCCGGAAAGACCAACAGCGATCCGGTCGCCGGGTTCGATCATATGATATTTTTCGATCGTGGACGCAACGCCCGCTTCGAACCATGCGGAAAAATGTTCACCGCAGAACCTCTGCTTCGTGACCGGATCGACGTATACCGCCTTTTTTTCGCAGTGATCGCACCCTGCCGGCATTTATCCCCCGTGCACGATCGAGGTCGCCCGCAGGACATCGTCCTCATCCACGGGATCATCGGCAAGCAAAAGCTCGCCTTCTCTTGTGACGAGGATCTCGTATGGATTCATATCCAGGCGGAGAAGGATCTCCTCAAGCGTTCCGGCATGGGTCGTCAGGATTTGACCGTCAGGGAGATACAGCGTGACCATTATTTTTTCGTATATTCCTTGCCCATGTACTGGTGTTTGTCCGAAAACCCGCCTTTCGCGACCACGTAGAACCACTGGAACGCCGAGCGGAACAGACCGAAGTTAATGTACCGCCGCATCGAAAAGCCGATGATCATCTTCATATCGAGGACGACCCGTCCGTAGTTTTTCATGCGTTTGGGGAGTTCCCAGTCGTCTCCGGCATCGCAGACCTTGTACATCCCGGCCTCGATGAACAGGTTCTTCCGAAACGCCGTGTTTGCTCCAAGCGTCGCGTAGAAGATCCCTGTTCTTCCTCCGATCCTGACCACGATATTGTACAGGAACACCTCGAATTTGTGCTTGAATCCCGGCTCCAGCGGATAGATCGGGCCGTAGATGACCGATGCATCCGGATACTTCTCGAAGTCCTTTACGATCGTCTCGAGCCAGGGTCTCGGCAGGAAACAGTCTGCATCGGTCGTCACGATCAAATCATATTTGCTTGCGAGAACGCCGTCGTTTCTGGCCCCGCCGACCTTTTTGCTCGTCTGGATGAACACTTTGTCCGCATATTTTTCCGCGATCTCCCGGGTCTTGTCCTTGGAGTTCCCGTCGACGACGATGATCTCGTACTGATCTCTGGGAAGCGTCTGGTCACAGAGACTTTTCAGGAAGGGTTCGATGCCTTCCTCTTCATTGAATGATGGAACTACGACTGAAATCATGCTAATAACTCCGCATACAGATCGGCATGCATCTGTGCTACTTTATAAATATCATACGGCTCGACCGATGCCCGTGCATGGGATGCGGCGTTTCTGAGCATCGCCTCGTCTGCAAGCAGAGGGGCGATCTCTTCGTTTTTGGTGAAGAATCCGGCGATCCCCGGGAAAAGTTCCCGGTATTCGGAAAGATCACGGGAGATGACCGGAAGGCCGCTTGAAAGCGCCTCCATTATCGAGATCGACATCAGGTCCCCGTAGGACGGGAACAGAAATACGTCGGCTCCGGCATATACGCCGGTGATATCCGGGACGAATCCAGGGAAAATGACATTGTCTCCGGCTTTGGCTTTTCGCGCCTCGACTTTTTTTCTGTTGTCCGAGATCGGTCCGTACGGAAATCCGCCGACCCACATGAACTTATATTCCGGATGGGCGTCCGCGAGGTCAAGGAAATCATAGATGCCTTTTCTCGGGGTCTGCTGGGCGACCTGCAGGATCACCTTGTCATCATCCGAAAATCCGTAGGTTTCCCTAAAGATCCGGCGTTTTTCTGCATCGGGCTTGAACTTCTCCATGTTCACGCAGCTTGGGATCCTCGTCGTCGGCATATCAGGGAGCATCTCTTTGATCTCCCGTTCGTTGTCTTTCGTGATGGTGATGATGTGATCGTACCTGCCGTACATGGGCTTGTAGATCTTATTGATGAGCGAGGCTCCGGCAAGATTATTCGCATTCAGGCTCGGGGTCGAGTGGGCCGTGATGATCTTGACATGTTTTGCCCGCAGCATCGACCAGACCGCGCCTGGTCCGAGGGTATGACAGTGGGTTATGTCGTGGTCATGCTTTTTGCTGTTCAGCTCGACCTCGACGCCCGGGGTCTTCTGCAGACCATTGTACAGCATCATTGCGACCGTCGCACAGCCGACATATTTGAACACCGAATAATTCTCGACCCGGATATTTACTCTCATGCCTTTTTCTCCACAAAATTCATGACGCTTCGGATGCATCCGTCCATATTGAGGTACTCGAACTCGGAGAATCTGCCGACAAGATCGATGCCGAGGTTCCCTTCGAGATATTCACGAACGATCTTGATATTTTTCAGGTAATCAAGATCGTAGACCACATAGGCGAACTTGAAGTGATCGACCGCCGTATGAACGACGTCATCGCTCGAGGGGATGATCCCCATTCTGACGAGACCGTCGACCGTGTGCATAATGATCTCCTCATCGTTCATCTTTGAGATGTTGTCGCCTTCGTTGTAGGTGATCTCGGCGAGGACCGCCGAGCAGCCTTCGGGTGCGACTTTGCTCGAAAAGTTGGACGGGAAGGAGAGGCGGTTGAAAGCGCCCCATTTTTCTTCCGGCACGTACATCCAGGAGATGTCGGGGAGTGTCCCTTTGAATCCGACTGAGATACAGGCGATGGAGTTGTATTTGAGTGCATCGCATGCCTCCAGAATTTTGGATGGAACATCCAGCATCGGAAGAAGCGTCTGGAGCGGCAGGGTCGAGATGACCCGGTCGGCCAAAATCGTCTCTTTTCCGTTGGAGACCGCCCATCCGTCACCGGTGTTCACGACCGAGGTGACGGTAAAATTCGTATGAATCGAACCCTTTACCGGTTCGGCGATGGCGTGGATAAGTGCTTCGATACCGCCATGAATCGGATAGGAAAAGACCGCCTGGTGGGTGTATCCTTCGGTCTCGATCCCGATCGCCGATTTGATGATGTCTTCGACCGGCGGGCGGGGAACGCGTCCGTCCATCCAGTGTTTCGACATTTTTCCGGTCGGGTAGTTCCAGATCTTCTCGTTGTACGGAACGAGATAACATTCGGCGATCCCTTTGCCGAATGTGTAGTAGATCCAGTCTTTAAAGCTCGTCGGTTCCGCGACCTCGCCTTTTTCGACCGCTACCAGATTCTTGACGTATTCATTGATGCAGAAGAACAGGTCTTCCTTTGGAAGCGCTGACAGTCCGTTTTCGAACGGGTATTTAACATACTGACCTTTATAGAATATTTTGGTGTTTCTGTTTCGAAATTCCCGGTTTTCGGCCAGAACATTCTGCATGAACGAAAGAACATCTGTGTCACGCGAGAAGATGATATGCGATCCTCCGCAGTCGAAGGTGAATCCGTTTCTCACTTCGGATCGGCACAGACCGCCGATCTTTGGTTCCTTTTCGAGGACCGTAACTTCATGTCCTTTTTCCTTGAGGAGGCGGGCGAGTGTGACCCCGGTCAGACCGCCGCCTAAAATTGCCCACTTCACGAGTATATATTTGGGGGCTGAACAATAATAAGATGAGTACGTCCGTTTCCGGCATCGGGGCTTTTTTGCGGGCGAAAAAAGGGTCGTCAGTGGATGACTTTGTGGATGACTTTTCCGCTGATCGAGCGTTTGAGTTCGATGGCGTGATACTGGCACATTTCATGGCAGCAGTAACACCGGATACAGTTCGTCAGGTCGAAGACGGCTTTTCCCTGGATTATCTCGACGGCTTTGACCGGGCAGATGCGTGCACACTGCCCGCATCCCAGACATTTTTTGAGGTTGATGACCGGAGAGGGTTCATAGATCTTGCCGACCCTTTGCAGTTTGCGGTAGATCGTTTTTTTGTGCCAGGATTCGTGTTGTCTGCCGTGATAGGTGGACGGGTGGACGTAGTCTTCGATCGGGACGATCTCGTCTCCTTCGACCTCGACCTCTTCGACGAGTCCGCGCCGAAGAGCGGCCATAGTTGTTCCGATGGATTCGGGCCGCATGTTGACGAGGGTCTGGGCGGAGATGTCCAGACCGTAGACCGAATGCGAAGCAAGGATGTAGCCGACGTCCCGCGGCTGGCCGCCCATCGGGCCGTTTCCTTCCATCCCGACGATCGCGTCCATGACGACGAAGTCGGGTTCGATGAGTTCGTTCAAGTCAACAAGCATCTCGGAGAAGTCGATAGCGTCGGGGAATCTTGAGTGGAAGACGGGTTTGTCCAGACCAGGGACGACGCCGAAGGTGTTTTTGACGGCGCCGGAGAAGTGGGTGAACATGTGGGTCTTTAATTTGCAGACCGAGATGATGACGTCGGCGTCGCATGCCTGGTTGATGACGGTGAACCGTTTCATCACGTTTCCGGCAGGACAGGAGCGTTCCTGATAGCCGGTGTCGTAAGAGAGTTTGATGCCGAGCTCTTCCGCGACTTTTTCGATGCCGCATTTGTGGTAGACCCTTTTGAGGACCCTGGGCGAGTAGATGATCCCGGCGCCGGGACTGTCGGCTATGGTCAGGACACCGCCGGCGTCGATGATCATTTTCCCGACAGCATAAACGACTTCCGGGTGGGTGGTGATAGCGCGGTCGATGCCGGCGTCTGATAAGAGGTTGGGTTTCAAGAGGACTTTTCTGCCGTCGACGCGGGGAAGTCCGCCTGAGGCTTTTATTGCTTTACCTACAGCCTCAAGTACTTTTTCCCTGTCGTATGTGCTGCATTTTGCCGAGCCGGTTATACTTTTCATATGTTCCTGCAGTATCTGGGTTCCTGCCGCGGGCAGGATATTTGTATCTATAATGATTTCACATTCTCTCTAATATACATTCTTAATGAGAGTGTCTTGGTATTATGGGTTTTTGAATGATCAGTTTGTTTTGCAGGGCAGGATATTTTTACATTTTGATAGGGTGCTTCCATGCGGCATGTAAAGATCGGGATGGGGACGGCAGACCCTCGGCCCAAAAACCTTTCGCCCCTTTCCCCTTTTTGCAGTCCCCTCAAAGCCCTCTGCAGTTTGCGAGCTCCGCTGCAAGCTTCGCCGCATTCTCAGGCTTCATCAGAAAAGCAGCCGCGGCCGCCTTCAGCTCCCCGGGGATCGCCGGCTTTGCAAAGAGCTCCGCATTCTCCGGCGTATCCGGGATCCCGGCAAGCCGCAGATTCTGTCTGCAGGCATCCGCATAACTGACATTTTCCAAAAAGCCCGATCCGATCCGTTTGCCGTCGGGTGACTCGATCCTGACCGCACCTTCCGAATACTCCGCCCCTGCCGCAAAAAATCCATGCTGACCCGTCAGAACGATCGGGATCATCACAAACCGTCTGCATCCCTCCGGGACCTCCGCAGTTTCCACAGTGATCTCCACCCGGTTCGGATACCAGGCGCGGGTCGTCAGATACGGACCGTCCGTCACAAAACTCTGCACCCAGTCGGTCACCTTCATCACCGCTTTTATCGGAAAATACTCCCCGTTTTGCTGAATAAACGATCCGACGGCAGGAGCCGTCATTATCCCCGGAGGAAGAGGGCCTGTCTGCATCACGAACTCCTTCTGCTCTTTTGTATGGATCGAGGAAAGAGCCAGCTCGGTGTCGTTATCGAACTGCACCTCCATCCAGTCCCAGCCGACCCCGGGCTTATCCTCAAGCATCCCCGCGGCACGAAGGACCTCGCTGCGCGGACTGCCTGACGGCATAAAACCAGTCCCCCACTGATTATCATACCAGAACTTCCCGCCCGCCAGACTGATCTCCTCTCCCTCGATCGAGATTCGGCTCAGATTAGTATCGACCCGGAGATTCGGCACCGAATAATACAGCGTCCCGACCCCTCCGCAACTTGGAAGCATGCCCTCATCACCGTTCAGGACATAGCCTTTGGTCTGCGAAACGGTGATATCGATCGATATCTCGGCAGGCACCTCCTCATGGTTGTCGACCCCCCATGCCTGAAGCCTCAGCGGAAAGAGAGAATCCTTCGACTGAGATGAAATACAGTGTTTTCCAATCGAATACCGATACGGTTCGGTCGAAAAATCGATGAGACCCGTCGTTCCCGCGACGATGACCGGCCGGATACGGTAATGCCTCCTGCCCGCCGAACTCACCGCCAGATGGACCTCAACGATCTGATTCTCGAGATCGGTCAGTCCCGCCTCTTCTGCCATCTTCGGCGGAAGAAGAGCATACCGCCAAAACATCAGCTGGATCCCGTACTCCCTGCCCTGAGTATCGAAGACATTGCCGACGAAAAAGTGCCAGCCGACCTGATACTCAAACTGCGGGCGGTCATCGTCGGGAAAGCTGAATTTTTTATCGGACGGCAGCTCCTTATACCCCCGGGCGCTGTCAAGACCGAAAAGATTGGTCATCGCATACGCCTGATGCGGCGTCAGATCCCCGGCGTATCTGGAAAGCTCGGTATAGCGCTTTGTATAATCCGGCGTGAAACTCTCAGGAGCGGCCAGAAGATCCGCAAGTCTCATCCGCATGCGTTCACCGAAAGCTGAGCTGGAATTCTTCCGGCCACCGATCCTCTGCAGGATTTCCGGCGGCAGCGCTTCGGGAATATATTCCCGCATCCACATCGCACGGGCAGTGTTTTCTGCGATTTCACGGCCCTGTACTTTTAAACCAGCGTTCCCGGTCGTCATATCTGAGTGAACGGCAGATGAAGCTAAATAGATTTTCCCAGCCCGTCCGGCGAAAATTTTAAATATCCTCCAGCCCCTTTTACCCCGTGCGAATCATGCCTCTTCCAAAACAGTACTCCCTGATGTATGCGCCGATCCTAAACTTCCTCTCCGATGGCGCCCCGCACAAACGAAAAGAGATCAAAGACAGCCTCATCGCTGTGTTCAGCCTGACACTGGAGGAACAGATCATGCAGACCGGCGGCAGAGGAAAGGGGATCTTCGACACGAAAGTGAACGACGCGCTGTTTTATCTCATAAAAACCGGCATGGTCGAACACAACGACACGACCATCTTCAAAATAACCGATATCGGGATGAATCTCTCAAATATGAAACTCAGGGTCATCGACGACGAGATCCTCACCAAACACGGAAACGGATTTCGGATCCTAAGTAAACAGCAGGAACCGGGAAAACGGCCCGAACCGGTCATGCAGAAAACGGTCCATGAAAAGATCTTCCTTCCGTCCCGCCCAAACGCCGCTCCGCAAAAATCCCAGACGGCAGCTCCCGTAAAAAAAGACCTCGACTTTCGCAAGGTCATCAACACCTCCCGGCAGGGACCCTGGCGTCAGAAAGTAGAGCGGTTCACCGCGGCATACAGCGAAAAGATGTCCCCTGAGGAGTCGGATGCGATCAAGCGGATAACCAAAAATAAGGATAAGAATCTCCCGCTCGGTTCCGAAGACGTGAAAACCCTGTATCTCCTCTTCGAAAAACTGCATGCACAAGATCCAAAGAGCCTCCTCTCCGTCCTTTGCATCGATGAAAAAGGACACGACATCGTGACGGATGCAAACGGGCCGGACCTCACGTAACCCGGCTCACTTTTTTTAAGCGCAGTATTTTTCTGATCTCGATCCAGTAGGTCGCGGCAAACGAGAGAAGAGCGACCCCGATGATCGGCAGGATCCCGACCGGAGACAACTTCAGGTACTCGATAAAGAAGGGAACGTTCAGTGCGATGACCAGGAAAACCACCACGCCGACCATCCAGATGTTCATAGCTTTGCTGGAAAAGTAGCCGACACGGATCAGCGGAATGCGGCTCGTTCTCATATTCATCGCTAAAAAGATGTGAGAAAGCAGCCATGCGGCAAAGGCATAGGTCTGGGCTGCCGCCAGATCGCCGGTCATCCCCCAGCTGAAGAAGTAGACGGACAAAACAACCGCCGTAAGCGTGACACTGCCGGTAAAGATCCCGGAGATCATCTTTTTGTTCATGAACTTCTCGTTTGGGTCACGCGGTTTCTGCTTCAGCAGATCGGACTCGGCCGGTTCCACGACAAAGGATGTGGATGCGGAAAGATCCATAAATAGCTCCATGATGATGATCTGGATCGGAGCAAACGGAAGCGGAAGGTCGAGCAGGATCGGAAGCAGCAGCATAAAGACCAGACCGATCTTGCTTGCAAGCGTGTACATGATGCACTTGAACATGTTTTCATACAGACGCCTGCCTTCTTTGATCGCATCCACAAGGGAGGTGAAATCATCGTTCGTCAGGATCATGTCGGACGCTTCTTTCGCGACATCCGTTCCCGAGATCCCAAATGATATCCCGATATCGGCCGATTTGAGAGCCGGAGCGTCATTGATCCCGTCTCCCGTTACGGCGACCACCTGGCCGTTTTCATGCAGGGCGGCAACGATCCGGAGTTTTTCTTCGGGGGTGATCCTGGCAAACACGTTACAGGTCATCACCTTTTCTTTGAGAGCGGCATCGGAGATATCGCGGATATCATCACCGGTAAGAACAGCGCATCCGGATATGCCTGCATCCTCCGCGACCCGGGCGGCGGTTCCCGCATGGTCGCCGGTTATCATGATGACCCGGACCCCCGCATTGGAAAACTCCCGGATCGCCGGTTTTACGGCTTCACGGATCGGATCATCGAAACTGATCAGACCGGCGAGGGTGTACTTCTCTTCCAAAGGTTCTTTCCATCCGGCGGCGATCGTCCGGTATCCGGCGGTGATAGATGCATTCAGCTGAGCGGTCATTTCCGGATCGGGACGGGAGAGGGCAAACACGCTTTCGGGAGCGCCTTTGATGAGATCGCGTTCTTTTCCCCGGCAGGCATACTTCATCAGAAATATTTTTCGGACTTCATCGAATCCGGAGTCATGGATAAGCCGGTTATCCTGCAGCAGAACGCTTCGTTCGATCCCGAGCTCACCTGCTTTTTGCACAACTGCCTTGTCCATCGGGTCGCCGAGAAAGTTTCCGTCCTCGTCAAGCGAGACATCGGCCATAAGAACGCCGACGGTGAACAGCTGCTTTTCGTTTGCCTCGGTCCATGCCTCGATGCTCATCCTGTTCTCCGTCAGCGTGCCGGTCTTGTCGGTCGCGATCACCGTGACGCTGCCCAGAGTTTCGGCGGCCTTCGTCCGGCGGATGAGGACATGCTTTCCTGCGAGCTGGATCGCCCCAAAGCCAAGCAGCATCGTCATGATGATGGGGAGTTCTTCCGGGATCGTGGCGAGAGCAAGGGAAAGGCCGGTCAGGATCATATCCGGAAGGGACAGACCGCGGAAAAATCCGAGGATGGGGATCGCGATGCTGAAGATAACCGCGAGCCCGATCAGATTTTTGGTCAGGTGAAGCGTGGATCCCTGCATGGGGGTCTTTGGATCGGGAGCCTCCTGGGTCAGGCCGGCTATCCGCCCGAGTTCGGTATCCATCCCGGTCTGCACCGCGATACCGGTCCCTTTACCTTTCAGGATCACGCTGCCCATATGGATCATGTTCGTCCGGTCGCTGAGTCCCGCAGTCCGGGGGATTTTACCGGCGCTTTTTCCAACACCCATGGATTCGCCGGTGAGCTGCGATTCATCGACCTCGAGACCGCGGGCGGTCAGGATCCGAATATCTGCGCTGACCCGAACGCCGCTTTTCAGGATCAGGATATCTCCGGGCACGACAGAGGAGGCGGAGATCTCGTCAGGTTTTCCGTCTCTGATGACCCAGGTCGTCGGAGCTCCCAGTTTTTTCAGGGCGTCCATACTTTTTCTGGCTTTGAATTCGGTGTAGACCTCAACTATTGTAACGAACAAAATGAGGATGAGGATCGTGATCGTGTCGCCGATCTGCCCCCATATGCTGTAGACGATGCCTATCAGGAGGGTGATCACGATGAGCGGTTCTTTGAGTTCAGACAGGAGTATCCGGAAAAATGAGATCCTGTTGTATTCGATTATAGTATTTGTTCCCGATTCCCTGAGGCGTTTTTCCGCTTCAGCGGAGGTGAGTCCTTTTCCGAGATCGACGGCAAAGGCTTTCTGCAGTTCATCGGCATCCAGGCCCCAGGGGAATTCAGGCGGATCCATGTTTTTTTTCTCACCGCTGGCACGGCCGGCGTGACATACTTCAAATAGGTCACCGTATCTTAAATATCTGACCCGGAATTTTTACAGCCAAAATCCCCGGCTTTCATCCTCTTGAAAAATACATGATAACGTGTGACATGCTAGACATTGTCAGGATTTATATATTCAGACGGTCAATACATCAGGTGTAAAATATCTGTGAGCCGGGACGCATGAGGGTCTGTCCTGTATCACAGACATGCAGGTCCCGGCTCTGATGGAGGCCACTACATGATTGACACCGGATCTGTTGCCTGGGTACTTGCTTCAACTGCCCTTGTACTTTTAATGACGCCCGCCCTGGGTCTTTTCTACGGCGGGATGGTTCGCAAAAAGAACTTTATTTCGGTTCTGATGCTTGTATTCTCATCACTGATGATCGTGATCATCCAGTGGTTCCTGATCGGCTATTCGCTGGTGTTTGGAACGGATATGCTGGTGATCGGCGGTCTTGAACATCTGGGATTTGCCGGCGTGGATTTTGGAACAACGCTTGGCCTGCAGATCCCCGACATGTTGTTTGCCGCGTTCCAGATGACGTTTGCCGGGCTCACACTCGCGATCATCGTCTCGGGGGTTGCCGAACGCGTGAAGTTTGGAGCGTTTCTGCTTTTCGGCGTGCTCTGGACGACTTTGGTGTATGATCCGATCGCCCACTGGCTGTGGGGAGGAGGCTGGCTCCAGCAGCTCGGCGCTCTCGATTTTGCCGGCGGAACGGTCGTGCATATCAGCGCCGGGTTCGGGGCGCTCGCTCTCGCGATCTATATCGGAAAAAGATCAGGGTTCGGTTCGTACAATTTACATCCCCAGAACATCCCGCTGACGTTTTTTGCCGGCGGTGTGCTGCTTTTCGGCTGGATGGGATTCAACGGAGGCAGCGCTCTTGCAGCGAGCGATCTCGCGATCCATGCGATCATGGTGACACTGCTTTCAGCGGCAGCCGGAACGATCTCCTGGATGATCGCAAACTGGCGGCATGGAAAACCCAGTTCGCTCGGTTTTATCTCGGGAACGATCGCCGGCCTTGGCGCGATCACGCCGGCGGCAGGATTTGTGAATATGTGGGCCGCGCTTTTAATCGGAACGGTCGCCGGGATCCTTTGTTACTACGCGCTTATCTGGCGTGTGAAGAAGGGATTCGACGAGAGTCTGGACGCCTGGTCGATCCATGGCGTGGGCGGGTTCTGGGGGACGATCGCCTGCGGTATCTTCGCGACGGCGGCGGTCGGCGGAGCGTCCGGTCTTATTGAGGGGAACGCCTATCTGTTCGGGATCCAGATCCTGGATGCATGCATTACCGCGGCGTTTGCGTTTGGAGCGACCTATTTCCTTGCCTGGATCGTGGACAAAACGGTCGGCCTGCGGGTCTCTGAGGATGAGGAGTATATCGGCCTGGACCTCACGCTCCACGGCGAGATGGTCAGATAAGGGAGCAGGTATTTGAGCAGATGTTGACAGGATGATACATATTCTGAAAATATCTGCTGATCTCTTTTTTTACGCAGACGGTATGCAGTGTTCATGTCGATCCGATTCGAAAAGAGCCCCGTAAATCCTATGTAAAATCCGCGAAAAATTACCAGACCCTGCCGTCCACCCGTTTTGTACTCTTCGCCGGGGAAAGTTTTCGCATCATCACCTCAGACTTCGGCACATTTCGGTAAAGAGTATCCCCATCAGGGATGACCGCGAAGGCATCGTTTTCCCCAACACAGCGAAGACCGGAGTGCGGCTCGTAAGGAAGGACCAGCAGAAACTCGACCGGGTCACCGTATATCTCGGACAAAAGAGCTTTTTTCGCCGCGATCTCAGACAGGAATCCTTTGGTCCCCGCAGAACCGGAGATCACCTCCCCGAAGATACGGACACCGTCACTGGTTTTGATGAGAAGATCCATCTCCGCCGCGACGCGGCCCTTCATCTTAAACCGGATGCCGCCGTCCCGCGAATACCACAAACCGTCGGGGGAGTATTTATCATACGGAATAAAAACCGCATCGGCAAGTTTCGCGGCAATCGAAACAACAGAGGGGGAACTCTCCGATGCGCTCAAAAGAAGTTCATACGAGAGGGCTTCAAAAAACTCGCCGACCGCAGAAGGATGGAGGGGGTGTGCCTCGTCGTAAAGAACAGCGCGGCACGATTTCGGGAGATGATGAACGGCACGGCGGATATGCGAAAGCGTGACCTCCTCCGCGGACAGAAGTCCGGCAACCTCGGACGCCGACATCAGCGGTGAGTGAAGTACGCGATCACTTTTCCATCATTTACTGCGTCGATCTTGGAAAAGCCGACCCGCTCGAACTGAACGATCCGGCCCGCATACCCGCGAACCGCCGGCTCGCAGAACCCTTCGAAGATGCCTTCCGGCATAAGAAGCGAGCAGGGAGCAGCCATTTCGATCGGAAGCCACTGAACGATCGCAGCCTTAGAAGAACGTGCATCGGCAAGCGAATCACCCGCATATTCTGCCGAATTCGGACCAGTGATATTGATATTGAACAGATCCTTGAGCCGAAGCATCCCGCCTTTTTCCATCTCGCCCTTCGGCAGAAGAACGCGGCCCGTGAACGGAAGAACGCGTTCTCCCCGCTCGGGCTGATTTGGATATACCGGAGCATGTGCCTCGGTCTTGGGAGCGCCGGTGATCTCCACCTCAACTGGCTCCGGAACGAAGAAGTACCGATCCGCTCCGGCATCGATGACCGCCTTGTTCTGGGCAAACAGATTCTCCCAGGAGAACGATATATCCGTATCGCCCATGCCGATATCGATCGTGGCAGCGCGAACTGCCTCCGGCTGAATGCCGCGGCGTGCAAGAGCGCGAAGCGTTCCGAGATGGATGTCGTCCCATCCGGTGTAGAGACCTTCGTTGATCCCTTTGCGCATGCCGGACGTGGACAACTCGAGTCCGGCGATCGACATTCTTCCGTAATGATAGAAGTACGGCATCTTCCAGCCGAAGTAGTTGTAGATATACTCCTGACGGCGGGTGTTGGCGATATGATCCTTCCCGCGGATAACGTGCGTCATGCCAAGCAGATGATCATCGACCGCCACCGAGAAGTTCATCAGAGGATAAACAAAGATCTCCGGCTTTCTCGGGTGGGGCGTGCTCGTTAAAACACGCATCGCGGCAAAATCGCGGACCGCCGGATCCGGATGAGCGATATCGGTCTTTACCCGGAGTGTGATCTCGCCTTCGGCATACTTTCCGGCAAGCATGTCGTCGAATCTCTTCAGATTCTCTTCGACGGAGATCTCGCGGCACGGACAGGCGATCTTCTTGAGCTTTTTCTCGCGGAACTCGTTGTTATCGCAGGTACACATATATGCTCCGCCGAGCTGGAGGAGTTTTCGTGCATACTCGTAGTAGACAGCAAAACGATCCGACTGATAGATCACATCGGTGATCCCGATGCCAAGCCATGCAAGATCCTCGGTAACCATTTCGTATGCTGCCGGGTCGACACGTTTCGGGTCGGTATCTTCGACACGGTAATAGAATTTGCCGCCGTATTTTTTGACGTAGTAGTCGTTCAGCACCGAGGCGCGGGCATGTCCCAGATGAAGAGGACCTGACGGATTTGGCGCAAACCGCATAACGACCCCGGATTGTGCGTTTGGAAGATCAGGAAGTTCATGGCTCCGCTCCTTTTTCTCATGCATCTTTTCTATTGCCCCGGGATTGAGAGACATCAGTTTCTCTTCGCGTTCCTCTATTGAGAGGGAGGCAACCTCTTCGAGGATCTCCGGAATGAGAGCATTGATCTCTTTTGCTTTTGCACGAAGTTCGGGGTGGGCCCCCATCACACTGCCGAGAATTGCGCCGGCACGGGGAACGGTCTTATGTTTAACCGCGTTTTCCAGTGCCAGGACATATATATCGTTTCGAATATCTGCATCTGCCATGTTGAGTAGATAGTATTGGCGGGACGGAGTGTTTATACTTACGGCTTTTTGGGTTTGCAGAAAAAAAGGTGTTCGCTAACAAGGACGAACGGAACAAAATTCCCGTTCTAAAACCGCAAGCTCTTCACGCGTATTGATATTGAACGCGAGACCCGGCTCATCGAGCAAAAGACAGAGTTCGTCCTGCACTTCGGCAACAAGACTTCCCATGAAAATATTTACTGCGCACGGAGTCGCCGGAACTCCGTTAATGATCTCGCGGTATCTCGGCTGCATGCCGTATCGTTCACAAAGAGCAATCGGGACCCAGGTTGAACAGGCGGGTTTGCCTGATGCATCATATGCCTCAAGAACCTGCCCGATGATGTCTGCCGTGAGGCAGGGGATATCCGCCGCGGAGGTGAAGAGCGGGCCGTCTTCTCCGGAGATCTCGACTGCTTCACAGAGATCCTCGACGTATCCGGTCCCCTGCGTATCGATAAACAGAACATTGTTCGCCCGACACCAGTTCCGGGTAAAGGGCGTTTTATAGGAGGTCACAACGACCGGTTCACACCCGGCGTCAATGAATGCCTCGATCACCCAGGAGATCATCGGTCGGTCATGGACCATGACCAGAGCTTTTTCTCCGAGGCGGAGTCTTGAACCTTCACCGCCGGCAAGGATCAGCGCAAGCATGCAGACAGAGCCTCCACGACACGGAGGTTCTTCTCCCGCGTCTCGACCGAGATCCTGATCGATTCAAAGAGACCAAACGACGTGCAGTCCCTTACAAGAACACCGTGTTCAAGCATCGACTCGGTGAACTCCGATGCATTTCTTCCAAGATGCACTAATATATAGTTCACCGAACTTGGTTCGAAGGAGAGATCAAGTTCGGTGAGACGGGCGAAGTACCACTCACGTTCAGCAGAGATCTTTTCCGCAGAGAGAACGAGATCGTCATAGTGATCAAGAGCCCGCATAGTAAAGGCTTCCGCAAAGGCATTCACCGTCCAGGGGGTCCGAACCGTCTCGATCTTTTCGATCAGATCGGCAGGACCAAAACCGAACCCGAATCTGATCCCGGGAACCGAGAAGCATTTGGTGATCGAACGCATCACAAAAAGATCATCTGACCTGATATCAGAAATGGATTCATTGCGTGCAGCGAGCTCCATAAAAGCTTCATCCACAAAGAGCCGGGAATTCTTTTTCGTACAGTCATCCAGAAGAGCGAGCATTTCTTCGCGTGATCGCAGAATTCCAGTAGGATTGTTCGGATTACAGATGATCCGGAGATCAGCATCCCTGCCGGAAACAACATTGGCGCCGGCAAGTTTCGCAGAAAGACCATACTCCCCAAATGTCGGAGGATCGATCCTGACCGTGTCGTTTGGAGAGAGAAGAACATTGCAGTAGACTCTGATCAGTTCTGCAGAACCGTTCCCCACACAGATCTCATCGGTTGGCCGGGAAAAAACATGTCCGATTTTATCCTTTAATGCACTATATGTATCATCAGGATACACGCAGAGATCGATCTCCTGAAAATCGCACGAAATTAGAGGCAGAAACGGATTCATACTTGCACTCACGTCAAGAAGATCCGGACCATATTTTTGCCTTAGAGCAATAATCCGCCCGCCATGGACCGCTTTCTCAGGAAAATGTTTCTGCATTTTGTAGTATAATCTTAGTCTCCGGCGGCATAAATATACCACAGATAGAAACTGATTTTGTGTTAACACACAAATACCACACGATACATTTATATAATCAAACATCCAATTAGATTTTGTCCAAGATCGGACGTCAGCTCTATGTCTAACATTTGTCAGACAGAGGACAGACAATTGGCTGACAAAAGTCAGATTGGAGTTAAAATGGACAGAGTCACCATACGCCTACCCCCCCAGCAGGTCGAACTGCTTGAAAAACTTGTCCAGACAGGCGAGTTTCCCACTATTTCAGAGGCAGTCCGTTATGCAGTAAGAGAGTATCTTTCCAAGCGGGGAGACAGGATAGTGCGTGATAATGACCAGATTGTCACATTTGACGCACGATTATAACAGTAAAATCATTGGGGTGTTTACAAAAAATGCAGAGTATTATCAATGAAGCGCTGAAGAACTCAGAGCTCGAAAAAGGAATTCAGAAGACATCCATCGTTGACGACGATGACATGCTCGGACAGCCAAGGATCGTTATTGTAGGGTGCGGCGGCGCAGGAAACAACACGATCAACAGACTCCACAACATGAAGGTCGCAGGTTCCGAAACCATCGCCATCAACACCGATAAACAGCACCTGGACATGATCCAGGCAGATAAGCGCGTTCTGATCGGGAAATCCCTGACCCGCGGCCTTGGAGCCGGCGGATTCCCGGACGTGGGCCGCCGTGCCGCCGAGATGGCACGCCCCACCCTTGAAGAGATCTTAAAAGATGCGGACCTCGTCTTTGTCACCGCAGGCATGGGCGGAGGAACCGGAACCGGATCCGCGCCGGTCGTCGCGCAGATCGCCAAAGAACACGGCGCAATCGTCATTGCAATGGTCAGCTACCCATTCCAGGTAGAGCGGGCGAGAATGCTCAAAGCCGAAGACGGCCTCGAGGCAATGCGCCAGGCAGCCGACTCGGTCATCGTTCTCGACAACAACAGACTCAAGAACTTCGTGCCGAATCTGCCGCTCGGTCAGGCATTCTCTGTCATGGACCAGCTGATCGCCGAGACTGTCAAAGGCATCTCCGAAACGATCACCGAACCCTCACTGATCAACATCGATTATGCAGATGTCCGCGCGATCATGAGCAAGGGCGGACTTGCCGTTATGCTCGTCGGCGAATCCAAACAGCAGAACAAGGCTGAGTCCGTCATTCGCGACTGTCTTGCCCACCCGCTTCTCGACATCGACTTCCGCGGAGCAACCGGCAGTCTGATCCACATCACCGGCGGAAACGATCTCACCCTCCACGATGCGGAAGAGATCGCCCAGCAGCTCACCTACGAACTTGACCCGCATGCAGATGTCATCTGGGGAGCACGGGTCCGCAAAGACTTCGAAGGAAAAGTATCAGTCATGGCCATCATGACCGGTATCCAGTGCCCGCAGATCTTAGGCGGCCACTCGGTCACCACCTTCCAGGCAGGCAACTCCTCCCAGACACCATCCTCACACAGTCCATCCGCCTCTCCCATGACCCATCAGCAAAACACTGCCACTGCACGCAGCGGCTCCTCGTTTGACTGGATCATGTAAAACGCCATACTTCCACACACCGCAATACTATACCCCGCCAGGATGAAGCATAACGCCGAAAGGTACGTCGTCGCCTTGGCGTATGCCCATCCTTTTTGGGCATATACTCCGGCAGACACCTGCACCGTCTGCCCAAAACACCCCAACCCTATGATACAGGGGTTGTGGTAAAAAAGACTGTTTTTTCATAAGAAGTATACGACACCTTTATTTCCCCATACCACCACTAATTATAGGAAAGTCGTATATCTGCGGAGTCGGAAGATTCCAACGAGTCGGCCGCCGGTACAGGAGATTGAATACTATCATTGAAACTTTGCACTTGTTTTTGCGTCATTTTTCATGCATTTTGGTATTATCTCCAGCGCGGGCGACCCTTGGATCCATCTCTCTGCGGACGGCTGCTCAGGATAGGTAAGAACGTTGACCGAAGATCTTGTCGATAAAAGAAAATTACTCCTTGAAGAGTCTGAAGAACACAAAGCAAAGCGGAACGAGTTGAACTCCCAGGCAAGCCAGTTTGCCCGCGAGAGAAACGAGTTGAACAACGCAACCCGCCAGTATGTCGAGGACGCACAGAAAAACAAAGAGCTCCGTGACCAGTCCAATAACGACGTTCAGTCCCTGAAAGAGAAGAGGAACGAGTTAAACGACAAGGCAAACACTCTCTTTGAAGAGATCGATGCCCTCAGAGGCGAACAGGGAACCGGTTCCGCGGCGCAGAGCCACGAAAAGAAACCCTCCGCAAAAGACATCCAGCGTCAGATCGACCAGCTCGAAGAGAGACAGCAGACTGAACAGATGTCCAAAGAGAAGGAAAATGAGCTTGTTGACAAAATCAAACAGCTCAGAGCCGAACTCAAGGACCAGGAAGTCGAGCACGAACAGAACAAAGAAGTCCGCACCCGTTTAATCGAGGCACGCGAGTACCGCAAACAGGCCTCTGCTATCCATGCAGAAGTTACTGAAAAAGCCGAGCTCGCCCAGAAACACCACGACCTTATGGTCGAGTGCTACAGAAAAGCCGACAAATCACGGGAAGGTGCAGATGCAAAACACAAACAGTTCGTTGAAGCACAGGAAGCTGCAGATGCAGAGCACAAACAGTTCCTTGAATGCCAGAAACAGCTGCGTGATTATGATAAGGTCCTGACAGGCATCCGCTCAAAGCAGAAGAAAGTCAAGAGCGTAAAAGAGAACAAGTCCGCAAGAAAGGAAGCAGAAACCATCTTCAACGCATTCAAGAGCGGCGAGAGGCTGACGACCGAGGACTTATTAAAACTTCAGCGCTCAAAGCTTATCTGAAGTTTTCCAAATATAACCCATATTTTTTCCCGCTTTTTTCCCACAGATATTTAATCCATAAATGGTAACTGTATAACAATGAGGGCACGTACGCTGATTCTGAGCATTGACAGAGATGACGACGTGGGATACAAGGCCGGTGTCGAGAGCCCCGCGGTCGGCAGGGAAGCATGTCTCGATGCAGCCACACGGCTCGGCATCGCCGATCCGGAAGATTCCGATACGAATGCCATTTTTCAGGCAATAAAAACCTATGACCAGCTGAAAGCAGAAGGCGAGGACGTAGAGGTCGCCGTAATAGGGGGCAACCATATGAATATGCTCGAAGGCGACAGGCGGATAGGCGAACTGCTCGAACAGGTCATCGGGATCACCGGATCCACCGACTGCATACTTATCTCCGACGGGGCGGAGGATGAATACGTTCTGCCGATCATCCAGTCACATCTGAAGGTGGCAAGCGTTGTACGCGTGATCATCAAACAGCTGCCAAACATTGAAGGGACCTATTATATCATCAAAAAGCTGCTGAACGACCCCAAGATCGCAAGAAGTGTGCTCCTGCCGGTCGGCCTGGTCCTTCTGCTCTATGCCCTGGTCGCCTTGCTGGCACCCGGGATTTCGGCAGTTCTGGTGGCAGTAGGGATCATCGGCTTATATCTTCTGTTCAAAGGTTTCAACTTCGACCAGTACTTCGTCTACGTCTGGCACGCGATAACCGAATCGTTCAGAAAGGGACAGTTCTCCTTTATTGCCTATCTGGTCGCAGTCATTCTCGTCATCGCCGGGATCATTTCAGGGCTGATGAGCGTGATCGCCAATTATCCAAACTCGGGAGACGTCGGCATCCTCTATCTCGGCCTGACGTTCCTGTATGGAGCGCTCATCTGGGTCATCGTTGCCGGACTGGTGGCATCAGCCGGAAAGATCACGGATTACGTCCAGAATTATCAGGCAGGGATCTCACGGATATTTGTCGTGCCGTTCTTTTTTGTTGCGATCGGTATGATAGCCTACGGTGCAGTGATCTATTTCCTGTCCATCTCTCCGGTCGAACCGTTCCCGTTCAACACTACAGACGGGATCATCGCAATGATGCTCCTCACGATAGCAGGCCTTGGAGTCGCATTTCTCGGCATCTATCTCAGACCGCGTGTCCAGAAACAAGTCCGGGCATGGATAGAGATGAGACTGAAACTGGAGGAGGAAGAGACGAGCGGAAAGAAAAGAAAACCCGTGTATAAAAAAGTTAAGTACTGAAAAAGATACCGGGACCCTTACTGGAAATACCCGAAACCTTTCTGCATGACCTTGATATTGCTGTAGATCTTTGATTCGGCAGGACCGATGATGAACGTCAGTTTCGGGATCACCGTTCCAAAGGTGTGAGCCGGATACCAGTAAGATCCGTCCTCATAATCGATCACCGCATTTTTTACAACAATGACCGCACGACTGTTGTCAACATAGGTGTAGACCGCCGTTTGGCTGTCTTTTCCCGGCTCAGGATATCCGACAACCGAGAGCACACGGTTTTTCAGATCCTGTTTGCCGAAAAGAAAGACCAGAAACGCGATCCAGGGGGTGACCTCATACTGCACGGTGATCTCCGCTTCCGTTCCCGAGAGAGCGATATCCATGGAGCGGACGGTCAGATATCCGTACCGGTTGGATCCTTCAGTCAGCACCGAAGAATCGCCGGAGACCGTCTGATTCCCCTCAGGAAGCGTGATGATCACCCCGGAATTTGCTAAAGCCTGGCCTGGAATGAAGAGGAGCAGGAGTGCTGCTATCATTATCAGGGAAAAGATCCGGGAGAGGTTCATTGTGATACGTATGTCTCGAAAACGAGATAGTCTTTTCCCCTACGAAAACCGGATCGGCACATCCTGAAAGAGATCTCCGTCGAATAGACCACGGGGCGTGATCCTGAGATGCGGGATCACCGTAAGGGAGAGAAACGCCAGGTTCATGAACGCCGCCGGAGATGCGCCCGTCATCTTCAGCCGGCCGGCAAGCTCTTCCAGCTGTTGTGCGACCTCTTCATACGCAAGCGGGGTCATCAGCCCTCCGCACGGGAGGGAAAGGACGCTCGTTTTTCCGTCACAGACAACTGCCATACCTCCGCCGCCGTCTGTCACAGCGCGGATCGCCAGAATGATCTCCTCATCCGTGACGCCTGCCGCGATGATGTTATGGGCATCATGCGAGATCGATGCCGCGATCGCGCCTTTCTTAAAGTTAAATCCTGAAACAAGACCCACACCAGACCCTTCGGACCGGTACCGGTCGACACTCACGACTTTACAGAGATCCCCGGCCGTCTCACTGTCGAGAACCTCCGTTATGATCTCACCTTGAACAAGGCCGATGACCCGGAGTTTTCCCGCAGGAAGAGCAAGTTCCTCCTTTTTTGGAACACGGCAGGAAAATGGCGGCGAAGCGCAGGACGGAGAGCTGCCCGGCATATCTATCGATGAAGCAGGCATGCCGTTTTTATACACCTCCAAAACCGCAAATTCGGGACCATCCACCAGTATGCAGAAGTCCGCGACCCTTCCGGGGGCGATCATCCCGCGGTCGGCCAGACCGAAACAATCGGCAGCGGAAAGCGTCGCAAGACGGAGAGCATGCTCAAGTTTCATCCCGCAGTTCATCGCGACCCGTATGCAATGATCGATCGAACCTTCACGGACCAGAGAGTCCGTATGCCGGTCGTCTGTGCAGAAACAGCAGCGGGACGCCGTCATATCATTTACGATCTCTGACAAAGCGGCGATATTTTTTGCGGCATCGCCTTCCCGGAGAAGGACATACATCCCAAGAGAGAGTTTTTCGCGGCCTTCATCAGCGGAAGTACACTCATGATCCGTTTTGATATGCCGGGCCACATAGCTGCAGAGCGCTTCGCCGGAAAGTCCCGGCGCATGGCCGTCGATGTGATCGAAGACGGCCAGCTTTGCAAGGACCTCGGGATCGCCGGAAAGCACGCCCGGAACATTCATCATCTCACCCAGCCCGATGACCGAAGGAGTGTTTTTGTAAGAGGCGACATCCTCTGCGGAGATGACCGCGCCGCCTTTATCCAGCGGGGTCGCCGGCACGCAGGAAGGGATCATGAAAAAAATATCAGCCGGCGAACTCTTCGCATCCCGGATCATGAAATCGATTCCGGCACAACCCGAGACATTTGCGATCTCGTGAGGGTCGGCTATCACTGTGGTCACGCCGTTTCTGAGGGACAGCCGGCCGAACTCGCGGGGAGTGAGAAGGGAACTTTCGATATGGACATGGGCGTCGATCAAGCCTGGAACGACCCGGGCGCCGCCAAGGTCGGTTACCCGATGTCCCGTCAGAGAGCCCGGAGCGCCAACAGCGCACACCAGACCGTCTTCAGCAGAAAACGCTGCCGGCCGCCACTCTGCACCCGCAGGATCAAAAAGAAGGGCATTGTCAAAGATCTGCATCATCTGATCTGAATATTCTGAATGAAGCCGGTTATACGTTTCGTTCCTTCATCACGTTCGAGAACATAGATAAAAACCTTGTACTCGCCTGGCGAAAGATCAATCTGCAGTTCCGTTACAGAGTCGCCCTGTATCAGCGTCCCAAGAACAGATTCGGATTCACACACCTGCGTTGAGGAGAGAAGAGTATCCTGACGGAATATATTGTAAAGGAACCAGACGTCTTTTGGTTCACCATTATAATGGACAGGGGTCGTTAAGACGCCGTCCTCGTAGACGGACGTCCCCGCAGTCAGAGATGTCCCCCCGGTAAACAAGATGATCAGACCAATCACGGCAGCCAGACAGACCAGGCCTGCAATGATCAGCAGAGGTTTGCGTTCCATATCCTTGTGCCTATTCAGCCCTCTCGACGATGACACGGACTTTGTCGCCGGCCTTGAGACCGGAGCCTTTCGGGACATCTATGTTGAACCAGTGAGGACCCTGCTGCGCCATAAGACAGTCCTTTTCCCCGTCGATATCAGATACAAATTCCAAGGTTTCCACTATCTCAAAAATTTTAACAGCCATACTAACATAGAGGAAAGGAACAGTAATTAAGTTTGTTGTTTTCCTCCGGGAAAACAAAAAGGGAATATCGGGGTGATATCAGATATTCTATTTACATCGATCTGTTTGTTACCATCCATGTGGTACTGTTGGAGTAACTCCAGCGGCTGATATCCAGCTCATCACAGATTTCGGAGAGGATGGCGAGATTTGTCCCAACTTCCTTTGAAGAGAGACCGAGATCTTTTGCGATATACTTCGCTTTAAAAAATCTCCCGCCCTTGGATACACCTGCTTTCAGGTATCCGAGGATCTTCGCCTGGGTTTCGTTGTATCGTTCAAGAATTGTTTTAGGTTCGGCCATTTTGACTTACCTCACGTAAGTATTGTATCTTTTACATTATAAAGATATTGTTATGAAGGCTCTGCATGATCGAAACTGATCAAAAAAAAGTTATCCGGGTGTTTTAGAGTGATGCTGCCGGAAATTGAGAGATTTTTTCGACCATCTTTTCGATGACCTGCGTACGCATGCCTTCGACAAATTTGATGCTGCCGACGACAAGGTGACCGCCGCCGGAGATCCCTGCTCCGGGCATCTCATCCCGCATGGATCTGACCATCTGCGGGATATTCATCCGAACACCACGGGATCTGATGACCGCAAAGTCCGGACCAAGACCGAGCGTGACGACCGGTTCGTTCACGTACTTTTTGCAGAGGATATCGTGAACTTCGCCGGAGGATTTGCCCGGAGGCGGGAAAGTGAACCGGTGTGCAAACATCTCCACATCGGCAAGGAACAGATTCGCACCGGAAGTGAGTTTCTGATCATGGACATGCGGCATCATGGTGTTCATCTGATCCTCGATCGCGAGGTTTGCCTCGGTTACGAGAAGGTTCACGAGTTTTAGATGGCGTTCCGGAGCATTGTTGATGTTGAGGATGTCTTTGACGATCTCGCGTCCGTCATTGAATCTGAGCCAGTACTGCTCGTAATCAAGGGACAGGGCCATATCCTTGCATTCATCGCGGGTGTATTTTCCTTCGATCAATGCAAGATAGGAGTCAAGCTCGGGAGCCTCGCTTCTGTCCGCAACGCCGGCAACTGCCGGGAAATGCATGATGCGTGATTCGACGGCGGGGTTGATCAGCCGGGCAATTTCCGTTCCAAGCATGCCTGCAGTGACGCCGAAGTCGCCGCCGACATGATAGGGATTGACATGGCAAAGGAGATACTTGTCGATCGTGTCATCGGGATGGTGGTGGTCGGCAACGATGACGTCAAGACCATAGACCTCGGTCATCTTGTATGACGGCATGTCTTCTTCGGTCGATCCGTTGTCCATGAGAAGGATGAGCGGAAGTTTCTGACCGAACCGGACATTGTCTTTGAGCATCATGTCCAGATCGCGGGTCACATCTTCTATCTCATAGAAGGGAGCCTTCGAGGGCGAGCGGCGCAGAAGGAAGTTGTCCTGATCCGGATCTCCGCCATTGTCCCGGATGAACTGGGTCACGGCTGTTTCGACAGAGACAGCAGCACAGATTCCGTCGGCATCCGCGTGGTGACGGATGATGATCGGCTGCTGAGTGAGAACGGCACGGCGGACGATCTTTGCAAGTTTTCGCATCTCGGGCCAGAGAGCTTCGATGACATCGCTTTTGACCATCGGGCTGACTTCCGGAGGTTCGGCGCGGGCTTCAAGAGCACGGTTGATCCGGCCGCGGACGTTGTCGGCTTCCTCGCCTTTGAGGACCTGCATGCCGGAGACCTCGATCTGCATCTGGTTGTTTCTGCGGGTGGCTTCGCCGAATACTCTGACGATGTCGCCGAGATTTACTTCAGGATAGGACCGGACGCCTGCTTCGGTGAAAGCCGCCGCATCCTCGACGCCTGAGTCATCACAGATGGTGAAGATGGTCGGACCCGAGGTCTGTTTGATCTGCACGACATCAGCTTCGATCGTCACGTTTCTGCCGATTTTTGATGCGAGATCGGAGAGTTTTGTAAGCGTGACTTTTTTTGCGACAAGCTGGGTCTCATAGCTTCCTTCCTGAAGGATGACCTCCCGGAGATCGATATTGCCGTTGGGACGGACTTGATTGACGAGAACGATGATCGAATCGCGTTCCTGTTTATCGGTCAGCACATTGCTTTTATGGAGAAGACCTTTGGTTTTGTCATTTAACTGAACGAAGGTGCCAAAGGTCGCAAAACCCTGGACTTTGCCGATGTACATGCTGCCTTCAACGATGTCATCGACTTCACAACCCGGACCAAGCCGGTATACGATATCTGTCATTAGTATTATTCCTCTTCAAAATCCTCTATTTCATCGGTATCTGCACCGCAGAGACCATAGAGCTTTTCTTCACCGTCACGTCTGCCGCGGGCGACCAGAAGGTCGCCGGCATACAGACAGACGTTTCGCCCAGGACGATAGATCCATCTGTTTTCATGTTTTACGGCAAATATGACCATTCCGGTCACGGTACCTACATGAGACTCAGCAAGGGATTTTTTGTCAAGAGTGGATCCTTCATGGACCGTGACCCACGCAATGATCTCATCAGACTCCCGAACGATCCGTTTGAGGATCGCGGGCACTTCGATCTCCCGAAGAACGACATCAGCAATCGAGCTTGCCGCGTCCGAGATCGACTCGGCAAACGAAGACATATACAGCATTCCGCGCAGACTTGCGACATCCTCGGTGCGTTTGGCCGCTTCGAGGGTCCACAGATCGAGCCGAAGCCGCATCTCGTCGAGCTCCTCTTCGAGCGCCACGACTTCATTTGCCAGATCCAGATTTTCATGGAGCAGAGCCGAGTATGCAAGGCCGACGGAGAGTTCGCTGATGTTTTTCATCTCGATCATGAGAGCGGCCGCACGGTCGAGATCGCTGATCGGAGACGGAGTCAGATCATCATCACCGGGGACCGGCTGACCTGCCAGTTCGCAGAGTTCGGGAAATCCGTACTCAGGACCTCGTCCGACTAGGACGTCGCCGGAGCGGAGGACCGTGTGTTTGTCAGGATCGTAGAATCTCTGACGCATTCTCCGGATCATGATGATCCGGATCCCGGTTACTGACTGGAGCTTGATGTCGCCGAGACGTGCGCCGTCAAGGGGGCTTCCGGCGGCAACGACGGTCCGATGAGTGGCTTCTTCCGCCTCGGGGAGAGCTCTGCGCAGGTTTGCCGGAAAGGAGACGTGCCGCATGATATTTTTTGCGATATCAGCCGCATGGTTGGATATCCTCTCAGAGGCTTCGGCAAGCTGAAGAAGGCCGCTCATCGGTTCGGTCTCTTCTATACGCCGTACACTCATCATACTGGTGATACGTGCCTGGTAGACAAGGTCATTCATACGTTCTTCGAGTTCTATGACTTCATCAGCTATGGCGTTGCTTTCGAAAAGCACCGCGGAATAAGCCAGATCAACCATAAGTTCGCTGATGTCCTTCATCTCGACAAGGACATCTTTCAGGTTGATCGGTTGGTTGTCACGTTCCATGATAGTGTGTATATTAGTGAGAGTTCTGACTACTTAATAAATAGGATAGCCGGACCGAGGTAAAGAATCTTTGATCAGAGCAAAAAGGTGAAATCATATTGAAAAACGGGTGTGAGGATACCGACCGTCACAGGATCAGTCCTGCCGGTTCACCGGGATGAGTCCGGTATTCCCGCCGGTTATACACTCCCCGCCGCGCGGGGTAACTATGAACGTATTTTCGATGCCGACCATCCCGACGCCGGTTATGCCGGCCTTCGGTTCTACAGCGAGCGTCATGTTCTCGACAAGCGGCTCGTCGAACCCTTTTGCGATCACCGGCATCTCGTCGATCAAAAGCCCGATCCCGTGACCGAGGAATTTCACCCGCCGGTCTTTATAGCCCATAAAGTTCTGTTTGAACTCCTCATCAAGATCATCCAGTATCGTCTGATAGATCTCTGACGGGACGGCACCCGGTTTCAGCATCGAAGAAACCGTATTCTGGATCTCAACGCACTGATAATGGGCAGCGGCCGCCGGTTCCGGCAGCGGTTTTCCAAACACGTACGTCATCGTTTTGTCTGTCAGATATCCGTGATATCCGCACCCCACATCAAGATACACCAGATCGCCGGACGCCAGTTTCCGGTCAGGGCTTCCAAGCACCGGAGCATACGGCCCGATACCCCGGTTTCCGCTCGCTCCGTTGAAATATGACGGATACAGAGAACTCTCGCCAAATCCGATGTGACCCATCCGGACTTCCGTATCAAACATCCCAAACCGTACGATCCCCTGATGACCTTCACGCACCATGACCTGATACAGCGCGGTGCCAAGTTCAGCTTCGCTCATACCCTCTTTCAACATGCCCGGGGCAAGTTCCTCCAGGACGTGACGGTGGATATCGCCGGATTTTTTCATCAGCGCCAGTTCATACGGACTTTTGACTGATCTGACGTCGGCGAACTCTCTGTCTGCTGAGGCGATGTGTCTGAACGGGAAATACTTCAGAAACCTCTGCAGATGCGCATACGAGATCAGCTCGGTTTCAGTATAGAGGGTCTCGCCGGTAACGGGTGACGCGGCCGCCGCATCGCGAAAACTTTCCATCGGACGGATATCAGCGAATCGAGACTCGTCAAGAGCACGCGAATAACTGTTTCTCACCCAGAAAACCGGCTCTTCATTCCGTGAGATCAAAAGCGCGCCGTCCTGCATCGTGCCGGTGAAGTAATAGAGATTTACCTTGCCGAAGACCGCAGCAAATGTCCATTCAGGATGCTTGCGGTCCATCTGCGCATGAAAACGGAGCATCCGGTTTTCAAGTTCGGCAAAAGGGACCTGAGTCTGCATAATCAGTTTGATGAGAAGAAGGGGATAATACTTGGCATCATGCGGTCGTTTGGAAACCCGCGTCATTCTTCCGCAGAATGCCCGAAAAAAAGAGGATTATTCCAAAACGGCGCCTTTATCGGCCTGACCGGCGTAGCGTGCATAGCGTGCAAGAACGCCTTTCAGCTGACGCTCTTTTGGAACCCACGCTTTTCTTCTCTCTGCAAGTTCCGTCGCATCTACCAGAAGATCCAGCGTCTGCTCATACAGATCAATCTTTATGATATCCCCTTCACGGACCAGACCGATCGGTCCGCCTGCCTTTGCTTCCGGAGCGACATGACCGATACACGGACCGCGGGTTCCGCCGGAAAAGCGTCCGTCTGTTACGAGAGCTACATGGGTATAGCCAAGACCCATCAGCGCCGAGGTCGGGGAAAGCATCTCCGGCATACCGGGTCCGCCTTTCGGCCCCTCATACCGGATGACGATCACGTCGCCCTCAACGATCTTTCCGGTGAGGATCGCATCCATCGCCTCATTCTCCCCGTCGAACACCCGCGCCGGTCCTTCATGCTTCCACATCGCATCGATCACTGCCGACGATTTGATCACCGATCCGTTCGGCGCAAGCGAGCCTTTCAGGATCTTCAGCCCGCCGGCCTTGTGGACAGCGTTCGTAAGACTGTGGATAACGTTCTCATCCACATACTTCACGCCGTCGGCGATCGCAAACACCGATCTTCCCGAGACCGTCATACAGTCTTCAAGGTGAGGGCGGATCTGTTTGAACACCGCAGGGATGCCGCCCGAGTGATATAACGTCTGCATCGAGTGGGGACCTCCCGGCTGCATCGAGCAGATGTGCGGAACGATCCCTCCCATCCTGGTAAAATCATCAAGGGTCAGCGGGACCTCCGCTTCCTGGGCGATCGCCATCAGATGGAGAACGGTGTTCGTTGAACCGCCAAGCGCCATATCTACGGCGATGGCGTTTTGCAGCGACTCTTTCGTGATGATATCACGGGGTTTGATGTCAGCTTTGATCAGTTCAACGACACGGAAACCGCTTTCATAGGCGAGCCGAAGTTTTGCTGAATCCACTGCGGGGATCGCGGCACAGCCGGGAAGGGACATTCCCATCGCTTCCGTCATGCAGGCCATAGTATTTGCCGTATATAATCCCTGGCAGCTCCCGCACCCTGGCATTGCCGCGGCTTCCAGCTCATGAAGTTCCTCCTCGGTCATCTTGTGGGCAGCCACCTTGCCGACGCCTTCAAAAATATCCGTGAGGGAAAGTTCGCAGCCTTTGTGATGGCCTGGAAGCATATTCCCGCCGGTGATAACGATTGCCGGAATATTGCACCTTGCCGCCGCCATAAGCATACCCGGAACGATCTTGTCACACGTACATATACAGACAAGAGCATCGAACCGGTGCGCCTGGATCATGAGTTCAACGGAGTCCGCGATGTTTTCCCGCGAGGCAAGCGAGTACCGCATGCCTTCATGTCCCATCGCGATCCCGTCGCAGATGCCTATCGTGTTGAACTCAAAAGGCGTGCCGCCTCCTGCCGCAACTCCCTCTCGGACGCGTTCGGCGACCATGCGAAGATGCGTATGGCCCGGAACGATCGTGTTCCAGGAGTTGGCGATCCCGACAAAGGGTTTGTCCATCTCTTTATCCGATATCCCAAGTGAGCGTATAAGAGACCGGTTGGGTGCTCTGGTGTATCCTGATTTCACATCATCGCTGCGCATCTGAATCACATAGATAAAGGGAATAGAGTATAATAAAACAAGCGGCCGGTAAAAATACCGGCTTATCGGTGATGAAGTCCTTCTTCCGTCAGATTGTCCCAGAAGATCTTTCCCATGATCTTCAGATCGGTATATTTTCCGTCAAGGTAAAACGCCATTTTTTTGGTTCCTTCCAGTTCATATCCCAACCGTTCATACAGACAGACGGCACGCGGATTGGTGTCGGCGACCATACACTCTATTCGGATAAAACCGCGTTTACTGACCTCATCTTCAAGAAACTTCATCGCCTTTGTCCCGATGCTCATACCCCAGTACGCGGGTTCTATGTACAGAAAAAAAATGGCACTATGCGAAAGCCGGGTCCCGGGCGGCTGGGAATAAAAGCCTGCTCCGCCGATTATCCGGTCCTTGTAATGCATACACCAGAGCGAGACGAGACCTGACTGGATGTACGACCATAAAGCCAGCGTCGCCTCCATCGAAACCGGAGGGATTGATTCGAAATGCTCTGCTATCTCGGGAATATTGCATAACTCGTTGATCCGCCCAAGTTCCGACTCCTGAACCGGACAAAACCGGACCTCTGCAGCGATACGTTCAGCCATAAGCTAGTGTGGGAAGCGGGATGCAATAAATATATCGTGCAAAAAAACGCGGGCGGATCCTTTGGGCGATGCCTGGATAAAAAAGGGATCGCCGCCGGGATTTGCCGCCCGGTCAGACAGTGTCGCCAGCATTAAAGCCAACCAAAACCAATACTACAGCAGATGACCATAGTTGCATGCCTTGGAGTGGGCAGAATAGGCGGAGAGGTCGCATATGTTTCAGCCCTCAGAAAATTTGCCGACGAACTCGTCCTTTTTGATATCAGCGAACCCCTGCAGCATGCCCAGAAACTCGATATAACCCACGGGATCGATATCCCCGTATCCACAAATACCGCCGACCTGAAAGACGCCGACTACTGTATCTTCTCTGCCGGATACTCGCGTTCGCCCAAAATCAGGACCCGTGCCGATCTTTTTGATAAAAATCTCCCGATCGCAAAGGAGTCGGCGGAACTTCTGAAAGGATTCTCCGGCAAACTCATCGTCGTAACCAACCCGATGGATGTCTTTACCTGGTACTTTGCCAAGCAAAGCTGCCTCGACGAGAGTCAGGTCGTCGGCTTCGGCGGCCTTCTTGACAGCCGGCGGTTTACCGTAGCGCTCAAAGCTCTCGGAATCGAAGCGGAAGGCCAGGTCCTCGGCGAACACGGGGAACATCAGGTCCCGCTCTTCTCCGCTCTCGACATCGACATCCCTGATTCCGTAAGAGAGGAGATCCTGACCGGACTTCGCGGATCCTCGATGCCGGTGATCAAAGGAAAAGCCGGAACGGTTTTTGGTCCGGCATACCACATCGTCTCGATGATGGAGCGAATCGAAAAAGGCGAGCGGATCACCTGCTCTCTTCCGGCAGACGGCGCTTACGGGATAGAAGGCTGCGCACTGGGTCTTCCGGCCGTCGTAACACGTTCCGGCGCAAAGATCGATGAAAGCCTGAAGTTCGATCCCTGGGAACTGGAAAAACTTCTCGAAGCTGCGGCGTTTCTCCAGGGACTCTGCAGGAGAGTATAGATGGAGATCGCCATCAATCAGGCCGAATACTCAAATGCGCCCGGCGGCCCGGTCGTTCACATATTCGGACGGGAAGCGGACGGGACCCCCCATCAGCTGAAAGTCACCGGATTTCGCCCCTACTTCTGGGTCAGGGAAGGTGAGGCCGAGAAGATACGCGCGGAAAAGATCGAGGTCACAAAGGACAAAGGCATCTCCATCAAAGGTGAACCTCTTCGCCGGATCTATACGGAAAAACCCGGCGATGTCAGAAACGTCAGGGAAAACTATCACCATTTCGAAGCCGACATCCCGTTCGCCACCAGGTTTCTGATCGACACCGGCCTCACCGGAGGCGTCTGTGCTCCGTCTGAAGAGTGTTCATACACGGAACTTTCACCGGCAACGGTGATCTCCAGGCCAAGGGTCTGCATGTGCGATATCGAGTGTGATGACAGAAACGGATTTCCCGAACCCGAACGCGACCCGGTCACCTGCATAACCTGTCATGACTCGTTCGACGACCGGTATACGACCTTTGTGCTGAACGGAAAGACCAAAGGAGCGTATGATAAAGCGGCGCCGCTTCCAAGCGGATGTTTTTCCAACACGCACTCGATCTTTTCCTATGACACCGAACGCGATCTGTTTTCCGGCTTCATCGACTACATCCGGGAGAAGGATCCTGACATCCTCTCCGGGTGGAACTTCATCGACTTCGACGCCGAGTACATCCTCAAACGGGCCGAGACCCTAGGTTTCCGTTCCGAGGTTTTTGCCCGGATGCCCGGAATGACCGAGCGAAATGCAATGAGGGGGCGGGTCATCTTCGATCTTCTTGCTGCCTACAAAAAGATGCAGGGAAGTCAGAAGGAGTCGTATCGTCTGGACGCCGTCGCCGAAGATGAACTTGGCGAGACCAAAGTGCGGTATACCGGAACTCTCGGTGATCTCTGGGATAATGATCCCCTGAAGATGGTGGAGTACAACTTCAAGGATGTGGAGCTCTGCGTCGGGATCAACAGAAAGAACAACATCATCGAGTTCTATCAGGAAGTTGCCAGATATGTGGGCTGTCCTCTGGACAAAACGCTGAACTCTTCGAATGTGATCGATATCTATATCCTCAGAAAAGCGTTCGGCAAATTCATCCTGCCGTCCAAAGGAAACGCTTCAGGGGAGGAGTTTGAGGGAGCGACCGTTTTTGCTCCGAGCAAAGGCGTCAGAGAGAACGTCATCGTTCTGGATCTGAAATCCCTTTATCCGATGGCGATGATGACACTGAACGCCTCACCGGAGACGAAATCACCTGACGGCGAGATCCATGCCCCAAACGGGATCAGATTCAAAAGATCCCCGGACGGACTGACCCGGTCGATCATCAGCGAGCTGATGACCGAACGTGACGAGCGGAAAAAACTCAGGAACAGTTTTCCGTTCGGATCGGACGAGTACACTCTGTATGATATGCAGCAGAATGTGCTGAAGGTCATCATGAACACGTACTACGGGGTCTCGGGTTTTTCCCGGTTCAGGCTGTATGACAGGGATATCGGGGCTGCCGTGACATCGGTCGGCCGTGCGATCATCCAGCATACAAAAACAGTCATCACCAAACGCGGGTATGAGGTGATCTATGGAGATACGGATTCCTGCTTTGTCCAGATCCCTCCCCTGTCTCTCGAAGAGACGATGAAGGTCGCCCGCGAGATCGAGGAGGAACTCAACGCAAGCTACCAGTCGTTTGCAGAGGAGACGCTCGGCGCGGATATGAACTTCTTCTCGATCAAGTTCGAGAAGATCTACCGGAGATTTTTCCAGGGCGGGGCAAAGAAGCGGTATGCCGGTCATCTCATCTGGAAAGAGGGGCAGGATGTCGATAAGATCGATATCACCGGCTTTGAGATGAAGAGATCGGATTCCGCGCAGATCACCCGCGAAGTACAGGAGCGTGTTCTGGAGATGATCCTTAAAGGAGACGGCAGGGAAGATGTGAAAAAGTATCTCCCGGAGGTGTTGAACTTCTACCGTGAAGGAAGATGCCCGCTCGAAAAGGCAGGCATTCCAAGCGGGATAAACAAGTCTCTTGCCGATTATGCTCACCTGGATTCACACGGAAGGGGAGCGATCTACTCGAATACGTATCTTGGAACAGACTTCAAACGCGGCAGTAAGCCCAAGCGGCTGTACATCAAGCGGACAAATATGCCTGAAAAATATCCGGAGACAGATGTGCTCTGCTATGAGTACCCGGATCAGATCCCAGCAGGAGCATTCGAGATCGACTGGGAAACGATGCTCGAAAAAACGATCCAGGCACCACTCAACCGGATCTTCGACGCGCTCGGCTGGGACTGGGACGAGTTCGATCCGACCAAATCCAGAAAAACTACGCTGGATATGTTTTTCTGAAGCGGGTTGGACGCTGAAAGCGGACGACCTCAGCTAGGCCGCCCCTGCGGGGCAGCCCGCTACACGCAAACCGTCGGTTTGCTCCGCTGAGGTCGGCCGCGTTCCGCGTCCAACCCGCTCCCGCAGAAAGGCAAGCACCTCGGTCGCAAGGCAAAGCCTTGGTCGCAAACCTTCGGTTTGCTTGGCTAAGGGCGAGCCTATCGACTCACCCCGCCTCAGCTGAGGTCGGCCGCGTTCCGCGTCCAACCCGCTACACGCAAACCTTCGGTTTGCTCTGCTAAGGGCGAGCCTTGCGGCTCACCCCGCTTCTTCCGACATCTCTACGAGTTTTGTCTGAACCGAATAGGTCATCTTCACGAGCGGATTTGCGATCCCGATCTTCTTTGGCAGTTTTTTGTTTCGGGAAATACACTCCTGAATCACCTCCGCCTCCATGAACTGCCGGTACACTTTCCGTGACAGTGCATCCAGATTCTGCGCCTCGAGCCCCTCCGAGAAATAGAAATAGGTTACACTGCCGGGTTTCACGATCTTTATCCCGTATATGCCGTGGTTTGGTTCTGCCTCCTTCGGATTGATCTTGATCGGATCCCTCTGCCAAAACGTTTTGATGATCTTATCGTCACTGGTGTTCAGTTTCTTTGCGGTCAAATAGTCATGCCTGCATGCTCCAATGAGTTCCAGATTTTGTTTTGATCCGGCTCCTTTATCGAAGATGATCAGGGAACCTTCGGTGAGTTTTTTCTGGGATTGAAGAAACGTTGACCGAAAATGGGTGACGTCATTTACATTTCCGGCTTTCACCGTTACGCCGATCGGTAGATTGATCGGGTGAGCAAGTTCGGTGATCCCAAGAGTTATCTGCTGTTTATCCGGTCGATGGTCACGACTGTAGCCGTATTTTCCCAAAGGTGAGGCACTTCCGTGAAGAACAAGGCTTGTCCAGTCGATATTTACGTCGGTGTGCTCGAACTGACAGCGGGAAAATATTCTCTCCTGTAATCCCGATATGATGCATGCACTGTTTTCACCGAGTGTTTCGAGAAGACGATACAGCGTTTTTCCTGTGAACGGCGGGAGATCGTAGTATTCTCTGGTTTCCGGCTGCATGAGCCAGGAATGAGCACGTTTGATGCTGAAGTTGTCGCTGAGTTTGTAGGCGGTGAGGGAGGTGAACACTTTTTTCTGAGGAGGGGAGGGCGAATCGGAAAAGATATGTGGGGAGCGTAATACTGAGTGTCTCTGTGCGTCGGTTGGTTTTCATTGGGTAAAATTAAATTGACGGCTCACGGGGACTAGTTTTCTCTTTTGTTGCGTTTACGGGATGTCTGAAGGAAGGATATTTTTGCAACTGTCAAAGTCAGATTATACCATTTTTGGGTTGATGACCCCCGGTATTTTCTTTGTTCCCATGGAGATCGGTGAGTAGATCAGAAAGCTGTTTTTCGCAGCTCTGCGTCGATGTCCATGTCAAGGATCTTATTGTCGGTGAGCCCGAGCTTATAGGGATTGACGGTCATCGTCATGACATCACCTTTGACGACGAAGATGATCGAGGTGGAACCGTAGGCTCCCCGATACCTGCCGCTGCCAAGATATGACCAGGTGATCTCCCGGTCGAACGGGACATTGTCATACCCCGGAGCATTCAGCACTCCGGTGACCCGGGCGGTGTTGTCTGCACGGAAAACGACACGGAAGTCTGCGGAGGCTTTGACGATGAAAAGGTTGATCGTCTTTGAGCCTATCCATGTGCCGACGATCTCTTTCGTTCCCTCAGGCAGCGGGGTCGGTGTTGGCGTTGGTGTAGGTGTCTTTGTGACAGTCGGGGTCGGGGTCTTTGTAGGGGTGGGAGTCTTTGTGACAGTCGGGGTCGGAGTTTTTGCAGGGGTGGAAGTCTTTGTGACCGTTGGAGTCGGAGTTTTTGCAGGGGTGGGAGTCTTTGTGACAGTCGGGGTAGGGGTTTTTGCAGGGGAGGGGGTCTTCATTACCGTCGGGGTAGGGATTGGGGTCTCATCCGGACCTGAGCCGATATCCTGCAGAAATGCCGGGAGATACGGAGAGATACGATCATAATTCAATCCAACCGCTGCTCCGCCGGCAACACAGAGCAGACATAACATGATTGTCAGAACCTTACCCATAGATACTTTCTATTCTGAGTCAGAGACGAAAAGAGTTTGGGTAAAATAAAAAAAAGATGGGGTTATACTTTTTTTGTCGGTATCGAAAGCGGGTTGTCCATTCCCTCGACACCGAGTTTGGACGGGACAAGTGTCACCACAAGATCCGCACCCACGAGCTGGAGAGGCAGGACCTCAGAGCCGTACTTGGCCTGATACTTGTTTTCATTCACATACTCCCAGGTTACATCCTTCGTAAAGGACTTTTTCTGGCCCATCACGTCAAACGTTCCGGCGATCGTTCCGGTACCGTCAGCTTTGTAGACCATAGTAAGATCATAGGAGACCACGCCGTCTTCAGAACCTTTCCAGTTTCCGACGACTGCGTCAGGCGATGTAGTGGTTGGAACAGGCGTCGCTGCCGACGTCTGGGTCGCTGTTGGTGCAGCGCCGGTGGAACGCTTCATGTTGATATCGTAATCGATATCGAAGTCAGCAATGCCCATCTTCATCGGGTTCACCGTGATAGTGAGCGTATCGCCGGTCAGATAGATCGCAAGGGAGTTGTCCCCGCTCTTTCCAACATACTGGTTGCCTGATACATACTCCCATTTCAGGTTTGCATTCAGGTTTTTGCTCATACCGCCGCCGCTGAAGCTGCCGGTCAGTTTTGCGGTCCCGTCCGCATTGCAGACGAGCGTCATATCATAGGAAACGAGCAGACCGTTTTCTACGCCGACCCAGGTGCCGACGAGGGCATCCGGAGCCGTTTCTGCTGGCGGTTGGGTCCCGACACACCCGGCGGCACACACGCAGGCGAGAAGAACGACAAACACCCCTCCAAGAAGTTTAACATTCATACATTCTATTCTTGGAAGAGAAGAGGGTTAATACTTTTCTCTGTGATAATATTTCCGAGCGTTTTTTCGTATGTTCAGTGTCGGGAGAGACGGATCCCGATGTTGTCGGCCTTCGTGGAAACGGATATCTCCAGACCGAGCGGATCCAGAATCAGCTGCATCTCCGATTCGGTTTTTTCGGTGACCACACAGATAGAAGGACCTACCGAACTCATGGCGACGAACTCAAGGCCCGCCTGCCTGAGAGCGTTCATATGCTGATATATTATGAATGTGTGGTGCTGGACCTCGGCACGTTTCGAGCCGCGGAACTCGATCTCCCACATGATATCCCCCATCTTTTTTAAATCTCCTTTTTCGATGGCCGGGATCATGTCCATCATGATCATGTATGCTTTGAGTTCACGGTCCCGGTAGTCAAGGGTCCGTGCACGGTTCATGAGAAGGGAGAACTCCTCAAGACCGGCGTTGTCATCTTCGGAGTGGATGTTGGGCGTTATGATAAAGACGTTTTTGTCTTCAGCGAAGGCGTGCTGATATACATGGGTCAGCTGATCGCCCATGACGTTCATGCCGCCGTAGATCGAGGTGGCGGCACCGACACCGGTCTCGAATCCGAACGCGATCATGCCTGGTTCATTGGTCTCTTCAACATAGTTGTGACCGATGAGCCGGCGGATCCCGTCATACGTGAGCGGGCGGCCGACTGCTTCGTTCATGGCAGAGATGACTGCTGTCGCAGTCGTACAGGTGGAACCGAGCCCGACATGTTCTTTGCCGTGATCCTCGGTCCTGATCAGAAATCCTCCAGCGTATCCGGTGACCGCTTTGAATGCGGCAACCAGATGTTCGATCAGAAGGATACGGGGGGAGTCGATGACGATTTTTTCAGGAGTGCAGGACACCGTCGCATTACTGTAGAGCTGCAGCGCAAATCCTAGTCCGCCGCCGCCAGGCATTCCCGGAGAGAAACGGTTCATATCCAATACGGTCAGGTGGACGCGGGCCGGAACTGTGGCTTTGAATGATTCTTTTTGCGGGACAGGGGGTTGTACAACAGGGATTTCTCTGTAAAGATGTTCACCGGGATGAAAGGAGGTGAAATCATACTCGACAAGATCGAGATCGCCGCCTCTGATTTTCAGAATGGCCATAGGTGTTCGTCGTTAGATGAAGCGGGAGATATTATAATGGTTTTCATATACGGAACGCAGCTGATAACGGGTGAATGAGCAGACACATGCAATATAGCATCATATGGTTTATTGAAAATGAGGTGGATGCAAAATAAATGTGGAAAGGCTCGAAATAACTGCAAAATAGCAGCAGAAGATCAATTTATTTATACACCCCCCAGGAAAGAACGACCAGGGATGCGGAAAATACCAGGACATACCTATTTTGAGAGAGAAGTTTCTGCAACGGTTTTTGTGATTTATACGCCGCATCAGGAAGAGGTTGACCAACTACTTCCAGAATCAGACCCATACAAACACCTTGCTGCCGCTTTTTTCAAAACATATTTTGATAAAGACGGCAACGTCAGGATGGATACAGATATGTGCCAAAGCCCAAACACCGCACCCAAACATCAGAAAAAACGCAAGGAAGATACAGGATGCGGAGATCTTACTCAGGCAGATGAACGACACCAAAAATACCGATCCGAAAAATCAAATCAGCAGACGGAGACACAAAAAATCTGAGGGCAGAAGACAGGCTCCAAAAAATTTTCAGGATGCAGAAAAATATCGCCTTCATAGCTTCGCTGTAATGCCTTTTTGAAACATCGGCAGTATGATTGATCGTCCAGACGATCACGACCCGGCAAAAGCCCGTTATTTTCTTCTGAACGAAGAAGAGCCTGGAAGGACCGCAGAATGGCTCGTGGACGGCACATATTTTTCACAACAATTTAAAAACCTCAAATTAGGCTTTATTTTAAAATCAAACCCACATAATGGCGAATTTCGCCAGCAAAAATACCTCAATTTATTGCGCATAATAGGTATTATGCGCAATCATTATCTGCACAGAGAGCCAAGAGATACACATACCAGCATGGCACCCCCAAAACGAACCTTCAGCATGGCACCCCCAAAACGAACCTTCAGCATCTGGATACCGAGATATCTCAGCAGCCTTCAGACAAAGAACTATGCGGAGAATACGATCCAGGCATACGGCCGGACACTCAGGCTGTTTGCACGTTACGCGACATATCTGAAGGAAAATGAAGGAGTGCCGCCTGCATCCTGCAAAGAACTGGACGATATGAGCATGGGGGCAGAGATAGAAACGAATTCATACGAGATCGGGGATTTTTTAACCCTGATCCGAAACGAACGGCAACTCAGCCCGGCAAGTCTCCGCCAGTACGACTCGGCGCTCAGTTCATTTTACCAGTACCTTATCAGTCAGGACATTACCGAATCAAACCCGATGACGAAAGTAGACCGGCCAAAGCTCAAGGATCGGGAACTCAAATACCTCCGACACCCGGAAGTGATGGTATTTATCAGTTCACTGACAAATCCCCGGGACGCTCTGCTCATTCGGACTATCTATGCTACAGGGATGCGTATCTCCGAGATCTGCGGGATCTGCGCCGAAAATATAGATTTTGAGGAAGAGACAATCCGCGTCAGAGGAAAAGGAGGAAAGATCAGGATCGTGTTCTGCGATGCAGACACCCTGCGTCAGATCCGGGAGCATCTGAACGGAAAAAAGACCGGTCCCGTCTTCGAAGGGAGAAACGGACGCAGTATTTCCCCCAGAACGGTACAGCACATCTTCAGCCTCTATGCGCCGAAAGGGATCACGCCGCATAAGATCCGACACAGTTATGCAAGTGAACTCTACAAACGCTCGCATAATCTGCGGGTTGTTCAGGAAAATCTCGGACACAACTCCATCCAGACGACCGAGATATACATCCACACCGACCTCGATGAACGCAGAAACGCATACCGCAGCTACTTCCCGCTCGCAAACGGGGAATAAACACCGCTTTTTTTAACAGGACATACGCAGTCATTTAATCACGTGAGCCCGCTTCCACCCCGGATCGAACACACACAAACCCGGTATTTCCACTTGAACATACCTCGCACACCCCAGTAATAAACCATATGATGCTATACGTAAACCGGGACATTATTTTGTGCCGGCAAACCCTAAAATACACATAACGCCCCTATATTCTGATTACAGCGATGGAGAAAGAAGAACCCCTTATAGAAGACACTGCCGCGATGCAAAACGGCCTCTTTGAAGAACCTGACCGCAGTGAAGAGATCAGCAAATATCAGAAATTCAAAAAAGTCGACGGGGCAACCTACAGAAAAGTCAACATCTTCTTACGAAAACGGACCTATATAACCGCACGTGAATGGGCGATCGCACGCCTGTGTTCCGACTTCAAAACACCCTACGGCGCCGAGATGACATTCATCGGCGAGAACCTCCCAAAACTCTGCCCCTTCATGGAAGAGCCCTACAGCCCGCAGGCGGTCAATCAGGCGCGAACCGCATTCAAACGCAAGGTCAGAAAATCCGGGGCGACCTTTTTCTACGGAGCCATGTGCGGATTTTTCACGCTGGATGAACTGGATGACATACTTTTTGAATCAAGCGAGGTCGCCAGATTCCTGCTTGAAATCGAAGGGACCTCATTAGAGATCGACGACGAGATCGACATCGAAGACAAGATCAGCGAGATCATGCGAAAACTCGGTGAATCCGCAAATGTCATGCTCAACAGCAGACGAAACGGTGCTGAAAACGAAGAGGAAGAAGGAGATGAGGAAGAGGATGAGGAAGATGAAACACAGTGATCCTCACAACGATCAGATTTTTTCTCAATCCTTATTATCAGCGACCGCCCATATTCTTAGATAGACGGTTTGTACATATGGCACTTGAAAAACGTGAAAAGAAATATTTCGGCACAAACGGTGTTCGCGGCGTGACCGGCGTCGATATGACCCCGGTTTTTGCCCTGAAGGTCGCCGAAGCATTTGGGACCATGCTTGGCGAAGGCAAAAAAATCGGTATCGGCCGCGACACCAGGACCTCAGGACCCGCGCTTGCATCCGCGGTCCGTGCAGGACTTATGGCATGCGGGTGCAACGTCGTCGACTTCGATATCATTCCAACACCCGGTCTGCAGTACCTTGTTCTGCACCACGATCTCGACGGCGGGGTCATGATCACCGCATCACACAACCCCCCCGAGTATAACGGCATCAAGATCATCGAAGCTGACGGGACCGAGATGGGCGACGAGCGGACCCTCCAACTCGAAGAACTGATGATCCAAAACACCCCGGCCGTTTCACAGTGGAACAGAGTTGGCGGATCCACGGAAGAGCCGCAGGCGCGTAAACTATATGTCGATGCAATCGTTGCACAGTTCCCAAAAGACTGCGGGAAAGGCGTGACTGTTGTAGTAGACCCGGGAAACGGGCCTGCGGCAGCGACCACGCCTGAGATCCTGCGAAGACTCGGATGCTGCGTCCACACAATCAATGCCGAGTTCAACGGCCTCTTTCCCGGCAGACTGCCGGAACCAAGTCCGGAAGGACTCGCAAATCTCTCGGCCATGGTCCGTGCAACCGGGGCGGCATTCGGCGTCGCCCATGACGGAGATGCCGATCGTGCGATCTTCGTGGACGAAAACGGCACATTCATGGATGGAAACATCACATTTGCGCTGCTCGCCTCCTACTTCTGCGAGAAGAACCCAGGAAGCGTGATCGTAACACCGGTCAGCACATCCGGTATCGTGGAAGCGGTCGGCGCAGCATACAACTGCACGACGACATACACAGTAGTCGGCAGCATCTATGTGGCGCGAACCATGCGCGAGATGATTGCGCGGGGTGAAAAGGTGATCATCGGCGGCGAAGGGAATGGCGGGATCATTTATCCAAAGCACCAGTTCTGCAGAGACGGCGGGATGAGCGCCGCGACCATGCTCGGATTTGTCGCAGGAAAGACCCGGCCTCTTTCAAAACTCATCGAAGAGCTCCCGGCATTCACGATGTATCAGGAGAAACGAAAAACCACCCAGGCAAAAGAGATCGTCGCTCACATGAGGACATGCTTTGCTGACTGCCCTATCGATGACCGTGACGGGATCAGGATCATCAAAGGCGGCGCATGGGCGCTTATCCGGCCGTCGGGAACCGAGCCGCTTGTGAGAGTCTTCACCGAATCACTGGATCCTGCTGAAGCAAAATGCCTGCTGGATCATATACTGACAGAGATAAAACCTTATCTCGCATAACCTTTTTTCAGGCCGTCAAAAAAATATCAGAGTTTTCGAATCACAACGATGACGGCAGATGTCGCAAGAACTGCAAGAAGAATGGAGATCAGCAGAGCAGTGTCTTGCGGGAAAGCTGCTGCCGGCAGTACTGTTATCGTGATGTTTGCATTGGTATCTTCCACATATCTGCCGGCGGCATCATACCCGCGAACGGTATAGACGGTTGTTCCGACCGGCATCTCTGCCGTTTGCTCTGCAGTGAACACATGGCCGAACTCATAGTTCGTCTGCGCCGCAGGATAGAGCGACCCGTCGGGATTTACGAACACCCGGGTCAACAGGCCGTCAAACGTATACTCAACACCGCCTGCGGTGTAGATGAACCGCATGATCTGATCGTCAACGGTGTATCTGTACGGGGTCCCTGCATCCGAAAGATCCGTTTGGATCGGACGTGTCAGACCGTACAATGCGAGATATTCGCCGCGGCTCACCGTAACGTCATACGGCGTCACATCGATCGTCTTCGTCAGGTTCGGCAGAAGCGAGACGGTGTTTTCGGGAATAGGCTCAGATGAGCGGTCTGCGCGTGTATAGATCACCCGGAAATCATTCGCGGAAGTATCCGGGTATTTAGTGAGCACCCCGGAACATGTCTTCACCTCTCCGGTGGCCCTGTCGACCCATGTGTAGGAGATCTCGCCGGTATCATAATACGTATAGATCGTTTTGTCACTGTCTTCCAGACCGGCAAGAAGGATCTGAGCAAGTTCCACCTGCAGGGTCGTGCTCGAACTGCCGATATTGTACATGATCAGCGTGTTTTCTGCAGAAACCGGTGTATCAAGGATCGTCCCGCCGAGGCGGTTTACGACCTCGATGCCGTTGTTCGGCTGCCAAAGTGCCGGTATCTGGTATCCGGCAGAACCGTCAGGTATCTGGAAATAGCCAGGGAACCAGTCGATGTAGGAACGCAGACCATTCTGCCGTGCATAACTGACCACATTATCCCGGTTTTCCCCGGGGCGAAACATCCCCAGAGAAGCATGGGTGAGACCAAACGAAACCGTACGTTCGATGGAATCCACCCGATTGCCGCCGCCGTCAATAAACCGGATCATGTTTCCATCTGCATCCAAAACATCCACAACGATCCTGTATACCCCTGCGGTAAGATCTCTGGAATAAGGAGTCAGCTCACCGTTTTCATCAGCGTCGAAATACATCCCTGAGTCGGCACTGGTCACGCCTCCCTGAACATAGGCGAGATAATATCCCCATTTTTTACTTACAAGGACCTTATTTGCACCGTTTGCATGCCCATAGGGTTCGGTGATCCCTTCCGCTGCCAGAATCCCGCCCCACTGCTGTTTTTCCGGGATCCTACTCATATCAACAGAGGAGGCAGAGGTCTCGCCGGTAGAATCTACATGGCTTTGCAGTGTGCGGATAAGTCCGCCGGCAGAGTCATACACCCGCACCCTGACGTCAGCAGGCTCTCCGGTGTTGACAAACGTTCCATACACATAAAAATCCCTCATCTCAGCAAACACGGTCTCGTGTGCAGACGGCTGAAGGATATCGAGCGACACATCAGCGCCGGCAGGAACGATACAGAAAGCACCGGCAAGGAGTAAAATCAGCATTATATACGCAGATCTCAAAGTAATACACCACACAAAGAATATGGATACATATGCCGGATAGATAATATATCTGTCGTTGACTTTCCAAAGATTTCAACCAATCCTTTATATTCTGGTCAGGTGCATCTATTTATATGGATATTTTTGCAACAGTAATTATGATCATAATCGCGGTCGTGATCTGCGCGATACTGTTTTTCTTCCTGAGAAACGGACTCAAACTCCTGATCAACGCCGTATGCGGAGTGGTAATTCTCTTTATCGTTTCATGGCTGAATCTTGCCCCGATCGGCGACCTATCTGTGGCGCAGGTCATCGTATGTGCGGTCGGAGGGATCTTTGGAGCGGCCCTTTTGATAATTCTCTCCTTCTTCGGTATCATTATCTGAACACAATCTTATTTTTCGATAATGGAAACGGCAAAATCTATGCGTTTGCCTGTCATCTCGATCGTGTAATTTCCCTGACGGTAGAAGGTGATGATGTCTTTCATGCCGGTATCATACTGCCCGGCAAATCCCTGGGCAGTCACCAGGCTGCCTGATTCGTCATAGACCCTGATCTCAAACCTTGCATCAGGATCCGGGTAGGTCACATAAACCGTCTTGTAGGTCGTGTCGATGAGGATGCCTTTTTCGATAGTCTGTTTGTCGACAAGTACTTTTTTGACCGTGACATCAGGAACGAAGTACTCAATGACCAAAACGGTCACCGGATAGATATTAACCGCTTTAAGAGTCGTGTGCCCGTTAACCGAGTAGTATGGATATGTTATATTTTTCGAGTAGAGAAGTGTGGCATTTCCAAGCACTGTTTCGGTGAAAACCGGCTGGATGCTATGCAATGGATCGGATGCATCGTATACTTTGCCGCAGGATTCACAGGGGATACTGGTTTTGACCGTGGAAGTCGGAACAGGCGCCGTCGGAGAGGGAGTGATGATCATAACTCCCGGCGGCGGATAATCATCAGAAAAGAGGCCGGAGACACTGGTCATTATCAGCAGAAGACTGACCAGCGTCAGGAGGACGGCGGTCATGAGAAAAAGTACCGATGGCGTAAAGAAGCCTTCTTTTCTGCTCCTTCTCTTTCTTGGAAGCGAACTTCTGGGAACCGGGCGGCTCCCGTTTGTACTGCTCAGATCACTTCCGTCCTGCTGCATAGATGATACTAGATTGATTTTTATTCATTTAATAATATATGTCCAGCATTAGCTGACGGTGTGAAAAAAAGAGTCGGTTACTTTACCGGAGAGTGCAGAGTAAACAGACCAGACTCGTCATACTTGATCAGTTTGGCGGTTTTGGTGATCCTGCCGCGGGATTTGAGAAGAACAAACGGCATACGGTACGGGCGCATATGATCATTATCCGGAAACTCCCGGAACATGCAGGCGACTCCGTCGGCAAATACCTCGGAAAAACCATACTTGCTCGAAAAGACATTCGTCTGGTCTGAGTTAACATGCAATATCGTGGTCGCTCCAGTGGAACGAAGCGACAAATACACCAGATTCAGATCGGTCGATCGAAATCCTGTCGAGGTGACCAGGGTCTCTTCCAGAACAGAAAACGGATTCACCACAACACGGCTTATACCGAGTTCCTTTATCATGACAGCCACATTGTTTCCATGACGGGACGAGAAGGTCAAAAAAATCTCCGGAGGCAACTGTATTATATACAGGTCCTTGTTGATCCGGTCGCTCATATCCGGGTAAATCGAGAGGAAGCTGGCTGTCAGCTGTTCGACCGGGTTGAACAGGCTGATGTACATCACTTTTTCGCCTTGAAGGAGTCCTTCATGCAGGAACTGAAGAGAGAACATCGTTCTGCCGGTACCGGTCTCGCCGATGAGAACAAAAACCGAGTCCTTGATGAATCCGCCGCCGATCATCTCATCCAGACCTGGGATGCCGGACGGGATCATGACGCGTGACTGAGGATCATTCTCCATACTTATGCTACCCTCCTGAGGTTGGATATCTCAAATCCGGTTTCCGGCGATATGGAAACATTGTAGGTGGCAATATCTCTCGACGAAAGCAGAGGTAGCACACTGATGAATTTCTCGATGTACATCTGCCGCTGTCTTGACATCGACTCCCGGCTCTTCTGCCAAACCAGATGAATGATCGCATCAAAGGCATTCCCAAGAGATATCTCCCGGCTCTCGGGAAGAATGTCGGAGGTAAGCAGGATCACGAAGGTGATCTTTCGCTTTTTTGCCGCACGGGAGAGACCGTACATCAGGAAAACCAGATTCTGCCACTTTTCATAATCGTTGAAGTAGGGCAGATACGGAGTGAGAGAGTCAACAAACACCACACTGTTTTCCTTGGTTGTCTCGACCATCCCTGTCAGATAGGCAAGGCCGCCGTAATCATCATACGGCGGCAGATCCATGAGATGTTCAGGAATCGTTTTGGTTGAATACCAGGAAAGCGGAACGATGGTCCTGGCAAAATAGACATCGCCCACATCCATATGGATCACGGATTTATCCAGGATCTCCCCTTCAAAATCGATGGTGTTCAAAAAACTGAACTGCTGTTTCATCATTTCGACGAACTGCGTCCGGGAAGTCTTGGGCGTAATATAGTAGATCATATCAGGCCTTGTGGCGCCGCTGGTCGCCGGAAGATCACCCTTGATCTCCCGGCAGTAATTCACCAGAGAGGTGAAGAGGAACTCGGGTCCCCCTGCACCGGGCTCTGTGAGCAGTAATATCGTTGAGCCGATCGGGACGCCGCCGCCAAGTATTTTATCGACCGAGGGGATGTACGTGGGGACACGCACCATTGAATGATCGTCTGACATGTATATGATTGATACTATCTGCACGAATAGGGATATAATTATCCTCTATCTATCCGATGACCTGCATATTTTCGATCCGCATTTTAGGAACGATCGCCCCGTCGAAGGTCTTTGTTTCCGCCGAGATGCTGACACCGCCTCGAAGGATGTCAAAGATGTTGCCTGAGATCATCGCTTTTTTGACCGGGCGGGTGAATCTTCCAGACTCGGCAAAAAATGCATTTGCCACTTCTACGGAGAACTCGCCTGTGAGGGAGTTCGCGGTATGCGCTCCGATGACTTCACGGACATACAGACAGGGCTTGTCCATGACATCAGCTTTCGGCGCGTCGATTTTCAGACAGTGCGGGTGGATGAACGTGGCTCCGTTTCCGGCACGGTGGGCATGGCCGGTCGAGGCGGTATTCGCCTGGGAAGCGGTCTTGACATCATACAGGAATGCAGAGAGCACACCGTTTTGCACGATGGAAAGATCATGCGTCACCGTCCCCTCGGAGTCGAATCTCTTCCAGGCAAAACCCGCAGGATCCATAGGGACGTCACTGATCGAGACGGAAGGATGGACCACCTCTTCTCCGAGTTTGCCGGCAAACACCGATTTTTTGGAAAGGACGTTTTTGCCGTTCACAGCCTCGGTGAACAGATCCAGAATAAGGGAATCCACGACATGTTCCGAGAAGACGACGGCATATTTTTTCGTCTCAACGTCGACACCGTTTCTGGAGGATTTGGCCCAATACGCAGTATCCTCGCCGATCTTTTCGGGGTTGATACGGTCGAGGAACGGGCTTGAATCATACTCATACCCGGTCGAGGTGTCGCAAATCGCGTCCATGCCAAGCGAGATGCCCGACATTTTGCGCATGTAATACACCCCGCCGGAGTTGGCGATCGTCGCGCTGCCGTTCGAAAGGGAGACTACGCCGGTGACTATCCGCGCCTCGGGATGGATCGCCGCCCCGGCATTCATCCGATCAAGATACTCGGCTGCAAGGTCCGGGCTCACGGTGACGGCCGGATCGAACGGGTCGCTTCCTTTCGGCAGTGCGGTTTTTTCGGGGAAACCGGTCCAACCGGGAACCTGCTCGGAAAGTCCGGCGGACGAGACGGCCGCATCGACGCAGTCCTTCCATCTTGCGATGTCCGAGGTGCCCGAGATCCCGATATGCTTATCCTTAACTACCCGCACAAAGAGGGAGCGGCCTGCATGTTCAAATACAGATGACACGGCCATCTCACGCTGTTCAAGGGAGATGTCGGTGTAGTCAAGCATAAACACCTCCGCTTCATCGGCTAACTTCTCGCCATACGAGAGGATCTTATCGATATCGGGTTCAGACATTGCCGCTGCCCCCAACTAATGCATCGGTCAGATACACATAAGGAGCTCCGTCCGAGACAGGGACAGACTGCCCTTTTCCGCACATGCCTGAAGACATTTTGCGTTCTTTGCCGCAGAGCGCGATGTTATGCAGGACGGAAAGGATGTTCCCTGAAAGGGAGACGTCACGGATCATTTTTCCGGTCTCGCCGTTCTCGATCAGGTATCCGTACTTTGCATTGAACTGGAAGGCCCCGCGGCCCGGATCGACCTGGCCGCCGCGGGATCCGATAAGGAGGACACCTTTTCTGCACTCGGCGACGATCTCATCATACGAGGAGTCGCCTTCCTGAATATAGGTGTTGCTCATGCGGACCAGCGGCTGCATACCAGGTTCGGCTCTGGCATGGCCGGCGTCTCCTGTGTCGAGGCCAACGGCCGCCAACGTTTCTCTTGAATGCATATATTTGTTCATAACTCCGTTTTTGATCAGCTCGGTCGGACCGCAGGCGACCCCCTCCGCATCGAACGGCTCGTAGCCGTATCCATGCATGGACGGGTCGTCGATGATCGTGACAACTGATGACCCGACTTTTTCACCCAGTTTTTCAGCAAGAACTGAGACACCGTCTCTGACAGCATCCCCTTCGCTTGCATGACCGACCGCTTCGTGAGCAAATACGCCGCCGATCGCAGGATCGAGAACTGCCGGCATACGTCCGCCTGCGACGGCCGAGGCATCCAGAAGCTCAACTGCGCGCTTTGCACATTTTTCACCGAAAGGAATATACTTTGCAAGCGGCAGCGGGCCGACAACTGCCTCCTGTTCATAGTTCATCTGCATATCGGCTCCGCGGCTCGCAACCGAGGTAACCGTAAACAGAGTGCGGCAGACCGAGGATGCTGCTTCATAGCCGTTTGAATCCTCGAATATGACATCCTGATACTGCTCGGAGTAACGTGCGGATGTGCTGCATATCTCAGGGATATTTGCCGAACTTTCGAGAAGGAGGAGCTCACGCGCCTTTTCTTCAAGCGGTGTTTCCGCCTGTTCTTTTGCAGAACAGGACCATGAGCGCGGGGTTCCAAAAGGAACGTCGGCGATTTCCGCGTGAACACCGGCAAGCCTCGATGAAGCTGCAGCTTTTTCGAGACATGCAGCTTTTGTTTTTTTATCATCCATGTCGATGGAGGAGGCGCAGTAGTATCCCCAGCCGTGTTCACCTAAGACCCGAAAGAGAGCTTTGCCGTAAAAGGAGGTGCCGGCATTCTCGATCACCCGATTCTCCGTCTGGATGGAGGTGACGGTCCCCCTGACGTACCGGATGTCATAATATCGTATTTTTTCCATGGTTGTACTGGATAGTATTTGATCCTGAAGAATAACATATCTTCTGTTTTTTCGAGGACCAATAAATGAAAAAAGAAAAAATGGATCAGGAGCTGACAACGTCCGCGTCAAAGACATCATCATCTTCTTTGAGGATCGGGACAGCCTTATCAAAAACGATCGTCTCGTCTTCAGGGGGTTTCATCTCAAATGTGATGAGCCCGACGATGGCATTTCTGGTGGCATACGGATCGGCGATCGGGCCAAACCGTATCACTTTGGTTCCGCCTGCAGAGATGATGATCGTATGTTTTTTTACCTGGATCGCATCGATCTTGTCAAAACGCACCTCTTTGTAGGAGCCGAGGCCTGCCATCAGGCAGAGTCTCCGCGGTGTGAGATACAGACGCGGGCGGTTGAGATCCACAAGACCGGAGATGAGAATGATCAGCGCGACCGCGCCGGACACAGCCGAGACAAGGATCCGCGTCAGAAGATCGGGAGAGATGAGCCAGGCTGGAAGGATGAGCGGCAGGAGCGAAATAAACGCAGCGATCGGCGCAGTGAGCCAGATCATGATCGCTATTACTGCAAGGAGGATAAAGAGGATGATGTAAGGAAGCAGATACGAACCCTTACGGCGGTCTTCCCATACAATGCCTTCGTTGAACAGATATTTTGTCATAGCATCACGTAAACGAAATAAAATACGACGCGGGGCTAGATATATCTTAGGATAGCGCGAACAGCCGGGTTCCGCATTCTGAAAGCCTGAAAAGCATGCAGACAGTGCAAAAGGATTCTGCAAAAATAAAAAATGAGATGGAGGGTCAGATTTATGCTTCGGCTTTTTCAGCAGGCATCGGCATTTTCGGAATGTCCATATGCTTGCCGATCTGGAGAAGTTTCTGTTCAAACGCCACTTTGTCCTCGGGAACGAGGGCATATCTGAGGACTTCTTCGATCCTGGTCACCGGGATGATGGTGACCATATCAGTGTACCGCTCTTCGATGAGGACATCGGCGAGGTTCGACTGAGGGATGATGATCGTTCTGATACCTGCCTTGGCGGCAGCCTCGATCTTGTAGGTGACACCGCCGATCGGCAGAACATCTCCGCGAACCGAGAGGGAACCGGTCATCGCCACATCCTGACGGACAGGGATGTCTTCAAGAGCACTAATTACGGCCGTTGCGACGGTAACGGATGCCGAGTCTCCCTCAACACCATTGTAGGTTCCGATGAACTGGACATGGATATCCACTTTGCGGATATCGGTCCCGGAGAACTTCTTGATCAGAGCGCTCACGTTTTTGATGGATTCCTGAGCGATCTCTTTCAGGAGGCCGGTGGCGATCACCATGCCGGCACCCTGTGATGGGGTAACTTCTGCCGTGATTGGAAGAACCGATCCTGCATCGTTCCCGACAACGGCAAGTCCGTTGACTCTGCCGACAAGACTGCCGGAAACGATCGTCAGATCATAATCCCGGGTCCGGCGGATGTACTCATCAGAGATCTGATCCTCAACGGATCTGGCGATCTGTTTAGCCGAGACCACATGATGCATGGATGTCACGGGAGAGCCTTCCTGGATGGCGAGATCGCCGGCGACACGCACAAGACCGCCGAGATCTCTCAGCTTCACCGTCAGGTGACCTTTTCTGCCGGACCGACGCTTTGCCTCGCGCAAAATCTCGGATACGGCAGAAGGATCGTAGTGCGGGATCTTTCCGTCATTCTTAACTTCCTGCGCAACGAACCTGACGAGTTTTGCCCTGTTTTCAGGCGTATCGTTCATGGTCTCACTCATGTAGACCTCGTAACCGTATCCGCGGATACGGCTGCGAAGCGCCGGGTGCATGTGCTGGACGGCATCGAGATTTCCTGCGGCGATCATCAGGAATCGGCAGGGGACCGGCTCTGTTCGGACCATTGCGCCGGAAGAACGTTCTGACTGGCCGGTGATCGGGAACTCGCCCTCCTGCAGAGCAGTCAAAAGACTCTGCTGCGAAGAAAGCTCAAGGGTGTTCATCTCATCGATGAACAAAACACCTTTGTGCGCTCTGTGGATCGCGCCCGCTTCGACACGGTCGTGTGCGGGAGTCTCAAGGCCGCCCGACTGGAACGGGTCGTGACGAACATCACCGAGCAACGCTCCTGCGTGGGAACCGGTGCCGTCCACGAACGGTGCTGTTGAGTCGGGTTTGTTGGAGACGATGAGTTTGGGGACCATGGCAGTTTCTTTGGGCATGAACGAACGGAATGCAAGAAAGATAAATGCCACCGCGACGATACCCATCAGAAGCTGACCTGAGATGAGGGCGATACCCAGAACACCAATGATGAGAATAAGCAGCATGGTGTTTTTCGAGGAGGCGCGTTTTCGTGCCTCTTCTTTATGTGCAGCAACGATCTCTTTTCCCCTCCCCGCAGGAACAACACGGATGATCGGGTTGTTGTTATCCTCAGGATTCGGGTAGGTCATAATGTCCTGCATCTCCTCTTTTGGGAGAAGTTCAGACATCGCCTTAGCAAGCATTGACTTTCCGGTACCCGGGCTTCCGATCATCATGACATGCCGGCGCTGGGTGGCGGCTTTTCTGATGACGTCCACCGCGTGTTCCTGACCGATGACCTGATCGATCAGCGACGGGGGGATGACGAGATCTGCCGTCGTGTCAAACCGAACGCCCCCGAAAAGCTCGGCATCATATGCGTCAGAGGCATACGCCTCTTTCACGGGAGGAGTGTCCCGCGCCGGGATCTCTGCCGTGACCTGCGCCGGATTTACATCCGAAACTGTCCCCATAACAGTTTCATTTTGTCTTTGTCCGGGATTATCATCGTGTTCCATATTTGTGTTCCATACCTCGATTAAAGATGCTAATATTTGTACTTGATTATGCTTTAAGTAGTTTCAGTAAGAGATAGTTGTTAGAGTCTTATCATGAAAGTAGTCTATACCGAAAAAAGCCAGGTTCTCGCGGCACGCACTGCCAAGAAACTCGGGTGTCCTTTATCGGAAGTAAAATACACGAAGTTCCCGGACGGTGAACAGTCCATACGGATAATGGATGAGGATGATCAGATGATCATCATTGCAAGTACGGTCGATGCAGAGTCAGCTCTCCAGGCCATTCTTCTGCTAGATGCCTGTGAAGGAAAGGAGACGACTCTTGTCCTGCCATATATGGGATACGCACGGCAGGATAAGAAGTTCAATGACGGCGAGCCTGTATCTGCACGGGCGATGGCACGCGCCCTTTCGACAGGAGCAGACAGGATCTTTACCATCAATATCCATGACACCTCGATCCTGGAACATTTCCGGTGTCCGGCAAAAAATCTGACAATCGCTCCTGAGATCGGCGCATACATCAATACAATGAGCTTGGAAAATCCGCTGATCCTGTCTCCGGATGAGGGGGCATGGGAGTTTGCCAAAGGCGTGGCGGCTGTTGGAAAATGGGACTGCGATCATCTGGATAAGACGCGGCTCTCGGGATCGGAAGTCACGATGGCGCCAAAGCATCTCGAGGCGAAAGGGCGGGACTGTATCATCGTCGACGACATCATCGCGACCGGCGGATCAATGGCAAAGGCGGCCGGAATGCTGCTTGAGCAGGGAGCCGCTTCTGTACGAGCCGCCGGCGTTCACGGCGTTTTTGCCTCGGGAGGATACATCAAACTCATGCAGGCAGGTCTTTTAGACATTGCATCCTCTGACACGATCGAGCGTGCCTCCAGCAGGATCACTGCATCCGTGGTCATCGCCGAAGCCGTTCGAAAATGAAATATATTCTGGATTCATCCTATTTTTTTGGCCATTACAACCTTGACGGAGAGTTTTTCACCACACCGGAGGTGGTTGGCGAGCTCAAGGATCTCGCATCAAAGATGCGTTACGAGATCCTGGCGGAAAAAGGCCTTGTTGTGACTGAACCGGAGGCGGAGCATCTGTTTGCGGCAACGAATGCGGCACTCAAAAGCGGAGATGCACGGGTCCTTTCCGACACCGACATCTCGGTCATCGCTCTTGGCCTGACACTAGAAGGAACGGTCGTCACCGATGACTTTGCGGTCCAGAACGTCTGCAGGCATTTGAAGATCCCTTTCAGATCCATCATGCAGAGGAGAGCAAAAAAGCGGGTCTGGAAACTGATCTGTTCAGGGTGCGGCGCAGAGATCCCGCCTGGACAGCCCGACTGTCCGGTGTGCGGGTCGGCCCCTATCCAAAGAGGGACAGAAAAAGAAAAACGGCTCAGATGAACCGCCGCTTTATCCGCCATGAGACCTTCGTGAAAAGGTCGTGAAGTCGTTCGGTGTGTCTTCTCCTTGAATAATGGATCACAGGATCAGAAACACTTAGACGGCCGGCTTCATCAAGAACCGACACCGCGCCGTGTCCGCAACATAACCTGAGACGTTGGCCTTTTTTCCTCAGTTCAGCATCCAGTTCCCCGGCAAGTTTCATCAGTTCCGTCCGTTCATATCTGCCGATCTCACTGTTGATATTGACCGTGGTGATCAGATAATCAGGGATCGAACCATAAACAAGCCGCCAGGGCGTGAGGGTCGCGAAGTTTAACACTGCATCGCTTGTAAAGAGCAGACCAACTTCCGATTCATAAAAAAAGAGCTGACCTGCGAGATGGCCGCCGAGACTTTCCCATACTTCGAACCTGAGCCCGGCAAACCTGATTTCATCAATGACCGGAAAGATCCCCCTCATCCGCAGAGGGTCGGTTTTACTGAGGATATACTCTTTGGGAAATGCCAGCTGGGAGAAGGTATTGACCGTCGTCGTATAGACATGTTCCAACAGCACGAGATCATTTGTGGAGGCGAATGAGCGCGAGCCGTTCTCAAGGATCTCTTTGGTCGTAGGGTGAACAAACGGCGGGACCGGCATATGTCCGGTCATGCCCACATGATCAGCATCTCCGTGGGTGCAGAGGACATATTTTACATCAGAAAAATCACCAAGACCAAGATCTGCGAGCGTTTTCAGCCAGTCATCATAATTGACTCCATACCCTGCATCGATGAGCAGTTTGCCTTCCGGAGTCTGGAAGAGATGGATGCACCCGCCCCCCGGAGGCTGCATCGACCAGAGCACGCAGGTATCCGAGAGAACGATCTTCTGGTAATCGACATAGAAGTTCTTTCCGGCGTTTCCATACAAATACAATCCTATACTCTGCATGACCCAGAGGACCTGTTTGGAATCTTTTCCCATGGAAACAAGCTCTTTCACAGCCTCATCTGCATCAAGGTAGAACTGCTTTTTTTCAGCATCGTTGAACGTGGTGAGATACGGCGTGACTTTTTTCTGAAATGAAGTGGTCACATATTTTGCCGACATATCTGCGTGAACTGTTTGATGTCTCACGTTTTGTAAGTTTCCCATATTTCCGGTCCGCTGACCGCATTTTTCAGGATGAGTGCATCACAAAAGCATATATAGCGGGGAAAGCGATTACTTTTCATATGTCTTCCTTAGAAGAGCTCATGACAAAAGCAAAGGACCTTCATTCCGAAGGTCACTCCTCAGGCCAGATAGCTGATGAACTCAGTCTTTCGGTCGATACCGTCACCTGGCTTCTGACGCAGGGAAAAGCCGGCATTGCGGCACCAAAAGATGTGCATATCGACTGGACGACCGTCAGCTCGAACTCCACACTTCTTGGCGGCATCTCATCCATGATGCTGGCCAACTTTGAAGCGGCGAATGAGGAGGAAGAGGGGATCGACACGGTCATCGGGATATCCGTATCAGGCGTGCCCCTCGCAACGATGATCGCCGCAGAGGACGGACTGAATCTTGCCATTTATCACCCGTCGAAACACAACCCCGAAGGTAAAATAGGATCGATCTCCGGAAACTTCAGCAAAGTCTCTCAGAAACGCTGCCTGATCGTGGATGACTGTATCACCACCGGCAACACTCTCACTGAGATAGTGAATTACCTGCGCCGTCACAAATCCACCCCGGTCGGCATATGTGTCATCTTTGATAAGCGCGGTGTCAGGGAAATAGAGGGCGTTCCGGTCTACTCGCTCTTTACAATTAAACGTATCGACTGAACAGCCAGCACCCAATACATCATATTTATATAGAAGTCCAATCCACTTTTTTAACACACTAGTACAGGAGAATAGAGATTATGGCAAACAACTCAGGTCAGCAGGTCGTCATTTTACGTAATAACGTAGAGCGCGTCCCAGGGCAGGAAGCACTTCGCTCCAATATCATGGCAGCAAAGGTCCTCGGCAACACAGTGAGAACAACTCTTGGTCCCCGCGGAATGGACAAGATGCTGGTCACCCAGGGCAGTGACGACATCGTCATTACCAACGACGGAGCAACGATCCTGCACCAGATCCATGTCGAACACCCGGGCGCAAAACTTGTCGTTGAGGTCGCAGAGACCCAGGACGATGAGTGCGGTGACGGAACGACGACCGCCGTGGTTCTGGTCGGTTCGTTTATGGAACAGGCAGAACATCTGATCGACAGCGGTGTCCACCCGTCGGTGATCGCAAAGGGATACAACCTTGGTATGCTCAAGGCACTTGAACTCCTCGAAAAACTTTCGATCGAGGTCACGCCAAAAGACAAAGCCATGCTGAAACAGATCGCCAAAACAGCGATGACCGGAAAATCCATCGAAAACATCATGGATCATGCATGTGATGTGGTCGTTGAGGCAGTTTCCGGTGTTGCAGAGACCACCGGTAAAAAGACGCTCGTCAATGAAGACGACATCCTTGTCAAAACAAAACGCAGCGACACGATGAGTGCAGAGCTTATCAAAGGTGTTCTGATCGACAAGACCCGCCTCGACTCACTGATGCCCAAGAAGATCAAAGGCGTCAAAGCAGCATTTATCGCAGGTCCGCTTGAGATCACCAAGACCCAGACCAAATCAAAGATCAAGATCACGTCCGCAGAACAGCTTTCGGCATTCTCCACAGCAGAGCGCGCAACACTGAAGGCAATGGCGGAAAAGTTTGTTGAGAACGGTGTGAACGTCGTCCTCTGTCAGAAAGGCATCGCAGACCCGGTACAGTATTACCTCGGCGAAAACGGCATCTATGCCCTTGAATTCGTTCCGGAAAAAGATCTGAAATACGCGGCAAAAGCACTCGGCGGACAGGTAATCAACAAACCCGAAGACCTCGCACCGGAAGTGATCGGATCTGCAGGCAGACTCGATATGCTCGACGATCTGGAGATGACCAAGCTCTCGGAATGCAAAAACGCCAAGGCAGTCACCATTCTCCTCCGCGGATCCTCCCAGCACCTTGTCGACGAACTCGAACGCGCGATCGAAGATGCAAAACGTGTCGTCCAGGATGTCATCGAAGACGGATCCTATACTATTGGTGGCGGGTCGGTCGAGACCGAACTGTCCTTCAGACTGCGTGAGTATGCAGCAACCGAAGGCGGCCGTGTCCAGCTGGCTATCGAAGCATATGCAAAAGCATTCGAGATCATCCCGAAGACCCTTGCCGAAAACTCAGGGTTCGATACGGTCGACAAAGTCATCGATCTCCGTCAGGCCCATGCAATGGGTCAGAAGTACGCAGGCCTCGATGTCTTTACCGGGACCGTTGTTGATATGAAAGCGCAGGGCGTTGTTGAACCAAAGAGAGTCAAACGCCAGGCGATCCAGAGCGCTTCGGAGACCGCCATGCTCCTCATCCGCGTCGATGACATGATGATCTCCAAAGGCGCCGGTCAGATGTAGATCCGGCAACCAATCCCATATATTTTTTACATACAAAGACGTATGCTTACTACGCGCATACAGTAACGTATCGTATAGATGCCTGCCGAGGTAGTCTAGTCCGGAAGGGCGGTGGCCTCGAAAGCCACTGGTGGCAACACCTCGGGAGTTCAAATCTCCCCCTCGGCGTTCTTTATTTTCTATTTTGATCTGAAATCCAAGCTCTTTTACTTAATGTGAGATGCGGAACGGATACATATCCGGCGTGTTTAAATCTGAACGTATTTCGGGTTTTTCAAAATATTCTTTGGAAATTGAACCAAAAAATATATAAATATTCGATCCGAATTTTCAATTATAATACATTTAATGATGTAAACCAATAGAAGAAGGTAGAAATGGACTCATACGCGATTCAAAAAAACAGCGAAAAAAGCTTTACTGTCATCATCACGAGTCCGCATAGCCTTGCATGGAGACCCCTTGATTCAGAAGGGATCAATATCGTCGGAAATGACAGTACCGTTGATGAGAACGGAAGAAACTACATCTGGACCGTTGAAGTGGATAAACCCGGGACTTATGAGTTCAGGATCCTGCATCAGAGCGGCGACGGCGTGTATAAAAAACTCGTCATCCCCCTGATCTCAGCCACTTAACCTTTTTTTACCGCATTGCTGCCGGGCAGAACGAAGATGCGGCCATACTGTATGTTGCGAACGCGAACCATTAAAGTATTCCTTCAGCCATACAGATAGGTATGTCTGTCGCAGAATCCGGGGATACGCTGCAGGTCCACTTTATCAGCAAACGTCCGGACGGAGAGATATTCGAAGATACCCGTACAGGTGAACCTGTCACCTTCACACTGGGAAAAAAACAGATCAACCCCGCCTTTGAAGAAGCATTGATTGGAAAAAATGAGGGCGAAACGGCGACAGTCGTGCTGCCTCCGGAAAAAGCCTACGGCAAATACCTCAAACGCCTCGTCATCCCGATAAAACGAAAAAAACTCCGGCTTGACCACGAACCAAGACCTGGAGATATCATCACCGTCGAAGTCTTCGACAGGTTATGCAAAGTCACGGTCGCTGATGTCACTGATACAAAGATCATCGTGGATGCAAATCATCCCCTTGCCGGGGAAACTATGACATATGAAATCACCGTAGTCGCGATCGTCAAACATGACTGAACTCAACATGATCTACGACACAGACTGTGTCGACGGCATGGCCGGATTGCCGGCCGGGAGTGTTGATGTGATTGTCACCTCGCCCCCGTACAACATCGGGAAAGCTTACACGACATATGATGATACGATCCCGCGAAATATCTATCTGAAGTGGATGAGAACGGTTGCAGCGGAGTCGTTGCGTGTCCTCTCAGATCAGGGATCTTTCTATCTGAATGTCGGCGGAAGCCTGAAGGACCCATGGATACCTATTGACGTGGCTCAGACGTTTAGAGAGCAGGGATTCGTGCTCCAGAATATGATCCACTGGATAAAATCCATCGCGCTCCCTGAAGAGGGGGTAGCGGCCGGGCATTACAAACCGATAAACAGTAAACGCTATCATAACGATTGTCATGAATTCATCTTTCACTTCACGAAAAAAGGCGCTGTTGAAATCGACCGGCTGGCAAACGGCGTTCCGTATCAGGATAAAAGCAATGTGAACCGCTGGGGAGGAGAGAAGCGGGATATCAGGGACAGAGGAAACACATGGTTCATCCCCTATGAGACCATCAGGGAAAGCAGGCCGCATCCGGCGACATTTCCGGTCCAGCTGCCCATGATGTGCATCAAAGATCACGGGTTGGAAAACTGCCGGCTGGTGATGGATCCGTTCATGGGGATAGGCAATACTGCGGTCGCGGCGATCCGTCTCGGGATCCCGTTCATCGGTTTTGAGATCGATGAATGCTACAGGAATATCGCAAACGCGAGGGCGGCAGCAGAGATGTATGCGGTAAAAGGAGATGATCGGGATGTCGAAAGCAGAACATAGATCCAATCAGACAAAAGATGTTTGAGTCTGAGGGACCATAGTGGTGAGTTCAGAGCATTCATCCGTCTGGGTTATACTCCGGATCCTCTCGACGCCTCCGACATCTTCGATCACCCGTACGGTTTCCAACGGAACGTACGATTTCCAGTCATTACCTGTTTGTACAAGAGAACACCACATTTCACTTGAAAGCACTTTATGAGGACAGAGTCCTGACGGACACACGACATGTCGGCCTGCTTCCAAAAACAGCTGAGAGATCAGCTGATTGGAGGTATAAATCTGAGTTACCGGAGGACACATCGATATCACATGTGAAACCCATAATGCATTCCGCGCAACATCCTCAAGCGGGATGATGTATATGGGGATATCCAGAGGCGTCAGGTCTCTCGCAATCATTAAAATCCGCTCTCCTGCCGTAAACGGATGACGAACGGTATGACTCATCTGGGCACTGCCGATTCCTATGACCAGCTCATCAACCTCCTCTGCGATTTTTTGAATGAAAGCTTTATGCCCGTTATGATAAGGCTGAAACCTCCCCACATAAAGTCCGCGTATCATGCACCGATTACCAGAGGACTTTCCAGACTTTCCAGAAGACTCAACACAGACAGTGCAGCAAGATAGCTGGTTGCCGGATTCTCCGGAGCCGGAAGATTGCATATCCGAATATATGCATCGCCGAACTCTCCCTCGAAAAAAATCTCATGCATATTCTGTTCGGCTTTCGGATCAACCCAAAGCTCGACATCGGCCTCTCTTCCGCATGCAAGCGAGAGAGAGATGGCAACATTCGTATTTTTCGGATATAAGGCTACACAGTCACGGGCTTTTCCGGAGAAAAGACATTGGGAGACGTGTGCATCGGAATGCAGCGAACGGGGCGGTTTTGTAGTTTTCAAAAAAAGCTTATCAACCCGGGATATTTTCCCGACACGGACATTATCCAGACCCATAATGGCCCCGGATGGAATATGGATCCTGCGATGAAGGTATTTTGCGGTAGCCAGCAGCTCTTCTCGAAACGCGTCATCTGCAAGAGCTCCTACGCTGAGAAGAATGAGATCACGGCCGGCAAGCAAAACTTTCTCTGCAAGGTCTTTTACGGCATCGATCGAAGCAACTTCCACAACGATATCAAGCGGCTCCTGCAGAAAAACGTCGATATCGGAAAACGGTTTCGCCCCGTATTTGTCAGAAAATGCAGCGACACGCTCGGGAATAGAATCATAGGCGGCAACGATTTCGAACGATGTTTGCCGCTCGGCTAAAATTGATCCGACATTGCCGCAGCCGATAACCCCAACTTTCATTGGACTTGAGTATATAGGAGTCATAATTTACTTTTCACCGATTAAGACTAAAAGAAAAAATGAGCGGATTTCTTGCGCTCATTTTGGGCCTTTCCTAGCGGAAAGAGAGGTTTTACCTAAGAGAAATTTGACAGACACATTCAGTCTTGAGCTGCTATTTGAAGTAGACCCCTACGTCTTTAAGACCATTGTTCATTGCAAGGGTAATTACAAGCGGCGTAATACTTTCAATTATCCCTGAAACTGCCAGCGGTCCCGCATCAAGCGGCTTGAGTTTTGAGACGCTGGAAACCAGGTCCATGACGACCTTCTTTGCTTCCTTGTCATCTCCGCATACACAAACACTGTAGTCGAGCTCTTCATCAAGTTCCATCCATTTTCCTGATGCAACATTGTTGAACCCTGTACAGAGTTTTGCCGACTCCGGCAGCATCTTTTTTACTGCAAGAGCTGCGGATCCCTCCGCCGGGCGGTCCGGCAGGAAGTACTTTTCTTTCGGGAACCGAAGCATCGGGTTGATGAGTGAAACAACGATCTTGTTTTCAAATACATCCTTGCCGACTGCATCAATAGTCGACTCGATTTTGTCGAACGGGACTGAAAGAATGATGATATCAGCATCACACACACTTGCATTTGTCCCGCCATTGCAGACACCTCCGGTACAACACCGGTCATTGAGGCAGCAGGTAACTCCGTCTGCAGCAACGATCGCTTTTGACGGATCACGAGATCCAATTGCCACATCGAATTTTCCACCAATACAAATTCGACGTGCGAGACCTTCGCCGATATTCCCGGTCCCTCCGATTATTCCAACTTTCATGATATCATTTCCTGGTTTACGGGTGTTTTGATGAGGATAGTTACTAAAAAAATATGAATTTTATTGGGCTTACCACTCATGAAGATTACTCTTTGATGGTGACAACCGGTTTGATAAGGTCACTTGGTTTGTCCTTCATCAAAAGGAGTGCTTCTTCGATTTTGTCAAAGCCCTTGAATCTGTGGGTAAGTAATGGCGAGAGATCAAGCTTGCCTACTTCTACGAGGCTTGCGAGTTTCTCCATACGCAGTCTGCCTCCGGTCATTAAACCGCAGTGGATGAATTTGTTGCTCATACCGCAGCCCCACTCGATACGCGGAATCGTCACGAACTCGCCTTTACCAAGGTAATTGACGTTACCGATGATTCCTCCGGGTTTGACCATCTTGATTGCTTCCTGCATGGTGTTGACATCGCCGCCTGCGATACAGACTTTGTCCACACCTTTGCCGTCGGTCTTGTCCAGAACCTGCTCGACAATATCGCCGTTCTTATAGTTGATAATGTCGGTCGCTCCATATCCGCGGGCTGCATTTGCGCAGTCTTTTCTGCTGCCGACCGCAAGAATGTGGGATGCTCCCATGTGATTTGCACCGGCAACAGCCATCAGTCCGACAGGGCCGATACCAATACAGCAGACCGTGTCGCCGAGCTTCACATCGGCAAGTTCCGCTGCCTGGAATCCGGTCGGGACCATGTCTGCGATCATCGATGCTTCAGCTACCGGGATAGAGTCTGGAAGAATTGCAAGGTTTGCATCTGCTTCGTTTACATGGAAAAGTTCCCCGAAAACACCGTCTTTGAAGTTGGAAAACTTCCAGCCGGAAAGCATGCCTCCGGAGTGCTGGGCAAAGCCGTCCTGTGCTTCAATGGAAAGCCAGTCGGGAGTGATTGCCGGAACGATTACACGGTCACCCGGTTTGAAGTCTTTTACCATGGATCCGACTTCCACGACTTCTCCAACGGCTTCATGTCCGAGAATCATGTCGTGGCGGTCTCCAAGAGCTCCTTCCCAAACTGTGTGAACATCAGAGCTACACGGTGCAACCGCGAGCGGTGCAACAATTGCATCAAGAGGTCCGCACTTAGGAGCTTCTTTTTCAATCCAGCCGATCTCGCCGATCCGCTTCATTGCAAGTCCTTTTATTGTTTTTTTCATTCGTGTCACATCCAATAGATTTGTATGGTTCTGTCGATTGATGCCCTTCAATCACTCCTGCCACATGTGATCAAATAACCAATCAACGGATAACTCTTATGAAGTACCGTAATAAAAGAATGATGTAACCAAAAATCCGGACACGCAAATCACATCAAATTACTGAAAATATCATTATAAAAATGACAATAACAATAATTTTCAACCAAACAGATTGAATGATTGCAAATGAGAGTGAAAATGATATTTTTCGATTTGAAAAAAGGGATGATGATGTTATGTCAGCTTTCTGAAAAGGGCCACATCCAGAGGTCCGGCAAATATCTGACCCGTCTTTTCCACAAAATGCTTGAAATGCGGGGTTGCATTGTGAGAGTCGATTGCAGCCTGATCTTTCCAGCATTCGATAAACGTGAACTTTTCCGGGGAAGTTATGTCCTGATAAAAATCATACGATACATTTCCTTTCTCTTTTCTGCTGGATTGAACCAGTTCCAAAGCTAATTCTAGCAAATCGTCGACAGTGTCTTTTTTAGCGGTACATTTAGCGATAATAGTTATCATGCGTGGTGACTCCGCTGCCCATTCGGCAACGATTTTGTTTTGTTGGGAACGAAATATAAAGCTATTCACGTGACCGGCAAAAAACAGTGTTCGGAAATCAAGGAGCAGATCTATTAAATTAGTTTAAGAAAAACAGTATTAGATTATCGATGTTTCCTCTTTATTGATGAGAGATATGACATAGTGCCATAATGATTCAAACAAATAAAATGCAGATATCCACCCCTATCAAGATGGGTGATCAAAGTCCCGACACCTGGAAAATCTGCAATTAATTCATCTAAAACACGACAAAACAGACGTTACGGTCATTTTTTCTTACGGAAGAGAATGAAATCTTTCGTATCCTTACATGAGAAAAAAGGATCCGGCTGTTTTCCAGAAATACCTCACATATGCACCGACCTGATAGGCGCACATGATAATCGCGGATCATTTTTCCACTGAAAATCGAGACGATACAAAAGAGACCGCAGGCAGGAGATGATTCAATCGTTTCCATCGGGTTAAATGGGATCTGCGCGTCAAAAGAGGTGGTGACCGGTGAATCATAGAACGGAGAGCATCGTCCTATCAGCATCCAAATCTGATCAGATGTATCATTACCCCATCTTCAGCGATACGGGAGATATGTTCACGTATGTCCCAGAAAAGAAGGTTTGCCCCCGGACTGCATATCTCACGGAGATAACGTGATGTCAGCTATTTTACTGGTTTGATCGTTTTGAGGAAATTTTTAACGACGAACTCAGCATAGACATCAGACTCTGTGGAGAAAGCAAACTCTTCATTATTTGACCTCAGGATCCCCATCGTCGAACTCCGGTCGCAATAGAAGTAGATCAGAAACGGAAGGGTTTCTTTGCCGGTAAAGAAGGAAACCTGCATGAGATTCCTTTGCAGAGTATCAGTCGTCATATAGCATTTTATCGGTGCGGCTTGTGCTATATCATCATTCAACACAACCAGATACACCGGAATGCGTTTGGCCGTCTCGGCAATGATGTCTGCATACTTATGCAGCGTCCCTTTATCATTACAGACCACGAGCAGTTCCGACTTGATCCGTTTGAGTTTCAGTTCCACCTGCGTAGAAATCGCTTTTGGCGTGTGGAACTCGGTTATGCCGGAGACTTCATAGGGACGGTGAAGATTCTGTATATCCAGCAGGCATGTCCGCAGTTTATCCAGTCTCTGCATTTCCAGACTGAGTACTCTCAGATAGGTCCGTTCAGCATCATCAGCACGATAGTAGACCGGGTTTGTACCAAATTCAGTAACAAATCCCTGCTTGCTCAGATCATCAAGAGTTTCATAAATGCGTCCGCGGGGAATATCGGTCAGTTCATGGAGTTCGGTTGCTTTTGCGATTCCAACGGAAAAGAGCGTAGTATAAACTTTCGCAGAATATTCCCGCATACCGCAGGCAACTAATCGATCCTGGATCGCTTTTATGACATCATCTTCTACCAATTCACCATCCCCTTATGACAAACATAGTATCAGGGCTGTTTATTTATAAAGTTTGTACTCCTCAAATATCGTACATGAACATTATCTCTGAATGTGAATAGAAAATCTATCACTCTTCCCCCAATGCGCGATAAAAAAAACGCGCAACACCGAGTGGGATTTGCCCACATAAATACGGCGATTTTCAACGAAATAGAAATTATTTCGAGGAAATATTTTTCACACACCCCATACAATCAAGAAATGAGAGCATTTCTGGATCGAACCGTTTTAAGTATGCTGTATAGGCAGATTAAAAGACTCCATGATGCTTTTGATTCTAATAACAGAAAAATATCCGATTTTACCTCCTCATCCCAAATTAATTCCGCCCATAAAGGAGCAAAACCATAATATATCATACCAGCAGTTCCCAAAAAAAGACAACAAAAATTACTTATAGTATTTCCGGCACCGATACGCAGACAATGCAGATAGCAGAGCCGGAATATCATAATAATCATAAGCCGCCATCTCCAGTCGAAGCTCTTCGGGAAGCAGCTCGCCGAACTTCCAGGCGGTTTCCGGAAGACGGGGGAGTTCTTCTGCAATCGGAATAACAGACATACAGCCAAGCTCCTCCAGGATGCCGGCAATATATTCTCCGGCTTTTGGTGATTCCCAGTCAAAGATCCGGATCGCAAACTGCGTATAACGAACGGCATGTTTTCCTTCGAGCCGATTTTTCAGAAGATGCGCAAGCACCTGATTTGCCCGCGTGCCGAGAAATGTGGATACGACGACTGAATATCCGTTCAATTCCGGTTCTGCGCGGATGTGGATCTTCCCGGGCGAAAAATCATCAGGCAGTATAGAGATCAGATCGGCGATCACCGCCTTCTCTGCCGGGGGAAGAGGGATCCGGGAAACGCCGCGGCTGAGAACTGCGGCAACCGACTGGCACACAAGACCGCTTGCATAACTCCCCCCCTCCCCTCCGCTCCAGAACGGACGTTTCACCTCACCTCTGACGGATGCCGGCTCGATAAGGGCGCGTTTATGTACATCATCTCGGTGAAGGAGTCGCCAGGTTTTTCCGGTGAAAGAAAAGGTCTTACCCGGATCGCCGCCGACAAAACGCGGATCGAGCGTGCCGATCACCGTGCCGTCTGGAAGCACCGCGAGATACCCTCCGGAATCACGAATGACAGAGATGAGGGACATCCAGTTGGATCGGCCAAGCTCCAGCTCCGCCCGAGATCCCGCAAGATACAGATCACCGGAGCGGACAAGATACTTTTGTGCAGTAAGATGCGCCAGGATAGAAGAGTAATGACTTGGAGACATCTCCTTAAACGGAGTCAGCGCGGATAAAGCACTGATGATGCTTCGAAGACTCATCCCGTTTTTCCCCTTTAAGAGAAGAAACAGTTGCTGGATAAGAACATGATACGGACATGAGGGAGGGGTCAGCAGCTCGACCTTATGATCCATCGCAGCCTCGATCACGGATACTGCAGTCAGAAGGTCACAGGCATTGGAAACGATGCAAAGCATGCGGGCCGGCATCCCTCGTCTGCCGGTCCGGCCAAGCCTCTGCAGAAACGAAGAGACCGAACGCGGCGCTCCATACTGAACGACAAGATCGAGTTCCCCTATATCAACGCCAAGCTCCATCGTGCTTGTACAAATCACACAGGTCCCGCCGGCAGAGTCAAAGGACCGTTCAGCCGCTTCACGATCCTCCGGCGACACGGAGGAGTGATGAAGAAACACCAGCGGCAGTTCTTCGCGCAGGGGGACGACCAGCCGCTCGGCAAGGCTGCGGCTTTCGGTAAAGACCAGGGCTTTTTTTCCGTAAACTGCTTTTGCTATCGCATGCACCTGTCGGGAGAACTCCTGCTCAACCGCAAACATGAACTGTTTTTTTGAGGAGGGGGAGGGGATCGAGACGAGATGTTTTTTCCTGCCGGGTCCGGAGAACCAGGAAAGAAGCGTTTCGGGATTGCCGACGGTGGCCGAAAGACCGATCCGTATGATCGGTTTTGTCCCAAGCATTTCCAGACGGTCCATCAGACAAAGAAGATGGACACCGCGGTCAGACTCCATGAAGGCATGGATCTCATCGATGATGATGTATCTGACCTCATTGAATGCTTCCCTGGCCCTTGAGTCGCTTATGAGGACCTCAAGAGACTCGGGAGTGGTCAGCAGGATGTCGGTATGCTCAGGCCCGGTAAAATCAAAACGGTCCCGATCCAAAATGTCACCATGCTGCACCGAAGCATCGAGCCCGGTCCGGGAGCACATGAAAAGTATCCGGTCCAGCTGATCATTGATGAGGGCTTTTAACGGAGAGATGTAGACCGCAGACAGTTTCTCCGAAGGCTGCTTTAAGATCGCATCGATAACCGGAAAAAATGCAGACTCGGTCTTTCCTCCTGCAGTCGGCGCAAGAACGAGGGTGTCGGCCCCGCCGGCCACCGAAAGAAAGGCCTCAGTCTGAACGGGCCGGAGCTCGTCCCATTCAAGACCGGAGAGAAGCAGCTCCTGGAGGGTAGGGTGGAGATCAGTAAACACGCTCATACACGAAGTACAGCGAAGACACTGATTCCAAAGTGCGGATAAGCCGAATCACCGGCACTGGCGCGCCTGTGAGAAAGATCGAAGAGAAGTGAGCATTTCATCTGTATTTGTAGATAAGAGATGCATCCATATCATCATATGGAAACATAATTTGCAAATCTATTTAAGCAGCAGCCACCTATATTTTAAGGCACACAGAGATGATGTGTGAAGCTTTTGTAAAGCGAGGTGGGGTAGTCAGGAAATCCCGACGGGCTCATAACCCGTAGACCGATGGTTCAAATCCATCCCTCGCTATGTTTTTATCTTTGATTTTTTTTAGTTTGCGTCTCTGACTCCAAACGGATAGTTAAATCACAAAAAAGAGAATCGGATCAGCGGATCTTTTCAAGGACCCAGGACGTCCCTTCCGGTGTTTTGAAAAGCGGCACCTCTTCATCAACGACCGGCACGATCCGCGTGACCGAAACATGCTCATCAGTGATCGGATTATACCCTTCACGCATCACCGTATCCCGATAGATGCAGATCCCGCGCCTCTCCCATGCAGGTGTCAGAGCAAGATTCACGCCCCTGGAGAAAGCAAACTCGTGCAGAGCGGCGGCGTTCATTCCGTCCAGTTGTTTCTGCGCATTCGTTGGTGAAACTCCCTCGTCCAAAAGGAGTTTCTGCGCATATCCATTCATATGATTTCGCCATGCCTCGGCCTGCCGCCAGGAAAGATAATCTGGAAACAGCCCTTCCTCCATCGGGATCACACGCGAGTCGAATGCCAGAGGCTGCTCAGCCCCTGCGTACAGCGTGAACGCCGATGAAGCGAACGATGCCGAGACGGAGACAAGCTTCTCAACCCGACAGTCGAATACCGGCGCCGGGACATAGATACTGATCTCATCGGAAAACGTGTAGGCAAACGATGGAGAGAGACCGCTGTCGGTGATGAGGGCGCGAGCAGTCTTGACCATCGCATCGGAAAAGACCTTGTCGTAGGGTTTTTTGTACCGGTCTTTGGAAAAGCGATGAAACGACCTGCCGTCAAGCCGCAATACAAAAGGGACAGTGGTAGAAAGATCGGCAAAAATCTCACGATCTTTCATACAGGATATCTTACGCTCCAAATAAAGGCTCCCCGGCAACCTTGAAAGCTCCCGGGATGTGGCGGACTATGATGATGTCACCAACTTCTTTGACAATTCTGTAGGGGATGATGACACCCTGATAATTCTTCGTGTCGATTACATCTTTATTCACGTTGGAAAGAGCGAGGCCGCTGATCTTTTTATTAGTAACATCCAGTACAACATCCTCCACCTTTCCAAGGAACACTGCTTTATCGGAATAAACACTCATCCCAAATAGTTCTGATATCTGCCACTTCATAGTATTGAATGATATCTGCGTTCGAACATAAGTAATTTCCTATTTTCCGGAAAGTATGAGTCTGTCTCTCCGGCGAAAAGCCAAATCTGCGGCCGGATCCTTAAGACATGAACTGCCGGATCTTCAGAAAAAGCCACCCGATGAACACCTCCCAGGTCCATCGGGGTGCAGACCCCCTGAATCCCCATAGATCCACCCAAAACCATGCTCACAAAGATAAATTCAACACATCTGAAAGCCAAACATTACAAAATCATGGAACCGTTCCGGGTCAGACCCTACACTTCAGCAGATTATCCTGCCCTCTGCCGTCTCGACTCGGTGCTTTTCGAGGGAATGGGGGGACATATCCTCTTCCGCCACATCGAAGAACTGTTTCCGGATCTGTTTTTTGTGGCAGAAAGAACAGATACGCAGGAGATCGTCGGCTATATCCTCGGAGGGATCCACTTTAACGATCCAAAAGTCGGCAAACTCATTCGAATCGGCGTCAAAAGCGACTTTCGAAGAATAGAAGCAGGCACCCGGCTCACAACCAGGCTTTTTTCCGAGCTGCGAAAACACGGTGTGAATAAAGTCCACCTCACGGTGGCAGATACAAACAGCGCTGCGGTATCCTTCTATCTGAAAAACGGATTTTCCATCAAAAAGAGAGAAGAGAACTATTTCTACCCTGACATATCCAGGCTCATTCTGGAAAAAGATCTTTAAAATTCCATCAGCGGCAGAAACGGCGCGATCTCTTCTGACGTAACCAGCGATCTAAAATCGCTGACACCGGCAAACGGTCTGCCTGCAGCAACTTTCTGCGCAAGTTTCTTAGAGATGCCGGGGATCCATTTGAGGGCTGAAGCAAGCAGTGTATTGATCTGTATCGGGACCGGCAGGGCAGTTAGACTGCGTGCGCCATAGGAGACGACCGCAGTATTCAGAAGAGTTCCGCAGGAAAGCTGCTGCGGGATCCCAATAAGGACAGGATACGTCCCCATCTGACGGCCGAAAGAAACCGGACCCGTGACTTCGACAAGAACATTGGACAGGACGGTCCCAGGGGGAAACACCCGTTCGAGCATAATAGTATCGAACGTGCTTCTGACATCATCCTTGAACTGATGGAAGAGTTTGTCATGCATGCCAAGACAGTTGTTCTCATAAGCGCGGGTCCCTTCAAAAGGCATGAGCTGGCGGATGTTCACTCTCCTGACAAGCAGACCTGATGCCAGGATCCTGTCCAGAAATGCTTTGTTCAGCGCAAAGGTTTCCGCAGTCTCGCCGGCAAGTCCTCCGATAAAGTTGAGACCTGGTAAAAGTTCAGGGATTCCGTTTCTTCGAACGGCGCCCACCTCATTGACGATCTCGACAGCGCGGAAAATCATTTCAGGCGAACCTTTCAGATTGTTTGCCTCGATCACGACAGGATCGGCCGACTCAACGCCGAATGCCGCGATGTCCCCTTCGGTATGTCCTTCGACGATTGCAAGAAGTGCCTCGCGGGAGGCTTCTTCGTGGCGGGCGATCGTCCCGGGGTTGATGTTGTCGATATGCAGCGTCAAAAGATCGGGCGCTGCTTCGCGGATGCCGGTAAAAAGCGCACGAAGTTTGTCGGGCTCGGGTCGCGGATACTCGGTGCCCGACGTCCCGTATGCAAGCAGATCGGGCTGACGGCCAAGCCGGAAATGCCGGGCTCCCGCCCGTGCAAGTGCAGATACTTCACGCCATACTCCGGCAGCCTCGCGCATACGCGGCATCCCGTACAGCGGTTCAGTACAAAAGGAACAGCCGCCCGTTATGCACCGGAAACACCCCTTGGCTGTCTCAAGTTCGCACATGACATGGGGGAAAAACGGATGCTGGCTAATGATATCAGCGCCGAGGACTGCCCATCTGTCATACTCAGGATACGAAAGGATACCATCCGGCTCTCCGCCCGAGAGATATGCATCGAGAGCAGCAGAAGGTTCCCCCTTCAGCATTGCCGTCCATCCGGAAACAGCCTCTTTTACTGCCCGCGCCCCCCCCTGCGGCGAGTAGCCAAACCCGATCGGGCCGCCAAGAAGAGAGACCGACCGGCCGCGCAGCATGAAGCCGATCTGCTGGAGCTCGGAAAGCGTGGCCGGCGTTCCGGACAGATACTTCCCCGGGACAGTGACACCTGCGATCATCACAACAACGGATGCCTCCCGCAGTTTTGGAACAGACAGAGGATCTTTGCGCAGTTCGTCGATCGTCACATACCTGACAGAGTAGCCGTGCTCCTTCAATACACCCGCAGTTGTCCTGATGTAGGGAGAGATATACGGGGGAACGCCCAGGCATGCAGGTTCATCCACATACCCGTCTATGATCACCGCATCAGACATCATGACCAGCCAGTTTGAGAAGTTTGCGGGCGATCATCAGTTTTCCGTGTTTCACCGGATCGACATTGGCATCATCAAGATCAAAGCCGATAAGCTCAACGGACGCAGCTCCAAGCTCATGCGCCGCAAACACACACCGGTCGCCGTCGGAGAATCCGCCGAAGTTATAGACATTGGCAAGGGGCGTGCTCTGTGTTGTCCCGACCACCGGCCCGCGAACCTTCGGGACCCAGGACTGAACAAGCGGAATGTTGTCCCCGTGCGCATGCAGAACCAGAATGGTGCCGGCATCGTTCATGGTCAAAAAATCATCATCCATCCCGTCGATATCCGAGAGGATGATCTCCGGCCGGATGCCCCGAAGAAAAAGTACACGGGCCGCTGCATCTGCCGCAATCACAACTTTTCCTGTGAGATCCGCAGTTTTCAGATCGAGAGGGAGCGACGGAGCGTTTCCGCAGACGATACAATCCTTCCCGCGAATCGTATCCTTCAGAAGTGCAATATCGTTCCTTGGCAAAAGTGCCGAAAGAAGCTCAGCCGAACGTTCATCATCCTCACGGGAGAAGCCGAAGTATGCAAGGATCCGAAGATAACAGGGTTCCCAGTCTTCAGGTTTCATCTCCCTCAGCCTCGGATATACCAACGATCTTCATGAAATTGGAAAGGATCGGGTCGATGACCATAGAAAGGAGCTCCTCTTTATCTTTGACTAGGGAAAACGCGTTCAGCGGGATGGAAAGAGCCGCCATTGTCGCATGCCCGCCGGCTGAAGCGCCAGGGATCCTGGCAAAAGCATCCTTCATCACGTCGCCGACATGCAGACGGATGTCTTTGTTTCTGGCAGAAAGGGTGATGTGGGTATCGGTGATACCATACACCATGGAAGTTGTGACCCCTTCGAGCGTCAGGAGCATATCTGCAGCCTGCGGGATGGCATCCCTGTTTCTGACATAACCGACGTTGGAGAAGAGATACCCGTGCTTTACCTCGCGGTTCTGTATCGCATTGCCCAAAACATCGAGCGTCTCCTGAGAAAGCGACGGGGCCATGATGATCTCTAGGAGAGCGCGGTCTGCGTGAGGAAGAAGGAAGGCCGCATTATACAGATCCTGAGATGAGATATTTCGCTGGAACTCGTGGGTGTCTGCGCGGATCCCGTAGAAAAGAGCGGTCGCCACTTTCGTGTCGATCGGGAGATACAGCTCCTGGAGATACTGAGTGAGAACGGATGCCGTTGCTCCGGCATCGGGCCTCGATTCAAGGAATTCGGGTTTATACTCCCTTACCACACCCTCAGCGCTGTGGTGATCCACGATGATATTGATCTTGGTGTTTGCCGGCAGATCGTTGTTCATTCCAGGCGCAACACAGTCCACGAGCGCCAGGTAGTCACACTCGGCAAGGATCTCTTTGGTGAGATGCTCCATTTTGATCTCAAGGAGGTTGACAAACGCACGATTTTCCTGATGGCCGATATTTCCCTCGTAAAGGATCCGGGTCGCAAGTTTGCCTTTCGAGGCATCGTGAGCGATCACGGACAGCGCCATAGCACTGGAGATCGCGTCCGGATCAGGATTTTTATGCGTGATGATGCCAAGCGTGCCGGACCATGAAGAAAGAAGAGAGTATAGTTTCTGGGCATTTCTCGATGCGATGAGATTTGCCATATGGTTTACGGCAGACTTGGCCACGACCTTCTGCGGATACAGAACAACATCGGCGCCGTTGTCGGCAAGCTGATCGGTAGAAAAGAGGTCAACGGCGCGGGCGATGATATTTGCATTCGGATATGCCTTTCTGATGTTCTGAACTGCGGCCAGATTTGCATCCTTGTCGGATGAAAGAACAAATACGACTTCCGGTTCAGGAAGTTTCGTAAGGATCAGCGGATCGCTGATGTCGCCGACGGTTGCCTGATGCCTGCGGTCCCGCAGATCATCGATGCGTTTTTCATCAGAATCAACGATCAGAATGTTGTCATTTGACTCGCTGAGTTCTTCAAGTACGTTATACCCAATGCTGCCGCATCCCAGAATGAGATATTTTATTTGTTTATTTTTATTTTTCTGGGATACGGTCTGAGTCCCATCAGTCTCAACCATACGTATCTTATTAGTATCGGCTGGTTATTAAGGATATGGAGATTGAACTGCAGCAGAAATATCATAAGAAAATCTATAAATATTCCCATGACGTATCTAATTAGGTCAAACGACTCAAGAACAAGGGCCTATAGCTTAGTCAGGAATAGCGACGGACTCTTAATCCGTAGGTCAGGGGTTCAAATCCCTTTAGGCCCGCTTTGTTTTTTTAAGATTTTTTTTATACAATTCGACTGATTATTTCACATCAGTGTCTAAAATGAGGCAACGATTTGCGCCGTAAAAAAATTCAGTTCAAGTGATCTGAGAAAAAATATATGGAATCCTATTTCTTTTTAGGATCGGCTTTTCTCTTTGACATGGAAGGAAGATCCAGCATATACTTGCCGTCATCCCCCATGCCAATAATGATATCCTGAGATTCAGCCAGCCGTTCGAGATTCAGTTCATATGTCCCTTTGCTGACGATCCTGACACTCTCGACACGCTCTAAAATATCGGTCGGGCGGGTGGCCGGACCCTGGTGTTTTACTTCGAGCACTTCCTGCTTCGTTTCCTCAGCGATCTTTTCGATAGACTTCTCCTCCAACACATCCGCATTTTTTACACGGTCACTTACGTAGAGGAATTTTTTGCCGCCGCAACTCGGACATCCGCGAAGGATCTCGACCGATCCGTCACGAAACTCGCGTCCACATTTTGTACATTTATGCGGCATAGATTACTGTGCTGCCGAGGCCCATGCAATAAGTCTGTCTTTTTCCCGGGATAGCATTTTCAGCTGATCGACCGGGCCGATGACCATCAGACGCGGAGCATTGCTCTTCTTTCCGAATACCTTCGTAAAGAATCCTTTGTCACCGCCCATCGAGGGATATGTCTCGATCTCGATCCCGGAAAAGCCGCCGGGGGTGATCTCCATCATGGTCGTCTCGAGTAGTTTCCCCTGCTCCTCCGGAGTGAGACCCTGCTCGAGGACGACGACACTGCCCTGACGGACATCATCCAGGATCAGCCGTATCTTTTCATACGACGTCATCTTGGAAAGACGCTCTGCAGACAGCATATCGATCTGAACTCCCTGAATCATCTACCTCACCTGAAAACCTCGGAGATCTTCGCGTAAAGCTCTTCCATGTTGTTGCCCTCAAGACCGGAGATCTGGACCACCGGGTGCTGGGGGAACGCGCTCTTGATCCGCTGCGGAGATGCGTCCGGCAGATCGATCTTGTTTGCAACGATGATCACCGGCAGTTTCCGCGATTCGATGATACCCACCATCATGATGTTCACATGCATGAACGGGTCCTGGGTACTGTCGAGGACATAGATCACGCCGTCGATATCTTCACGCAGCCAGTGCATTGCTTCGGCAACACCTTCAGTTGCTTCACGGGCACGGGCCACGGCTTCGTCCTGATCCATACCATATTCCAGAAACTCGTGATAATCGATCTTCGTTGTGACACCGGGAGTGTCAACGATATCGATGAGCAGTTTGCTGCTTCCCGAATTGATCTCAACGCCCTCCTTTCTTCTTGCACGACGGGTCTCATGAGGGATCTCACTGACAGGACCGACAGCTTCACCGGTCACATCGCGAACTATACGGTTGGCAAGTGTGGTTTTACCCGCATTCGGGGGGCCGTAGATACCCACCCGCGAACGTTTTTTGCCAAACAGCTTTCCGAAAAAGCTTCTGAGACGAGGAAATGCTACCATTAAAACACCTAAATTGGATTATGTAGTATATTCCCCTTTACTGAGATATAAACCTCATGCTATGACCCGGAGAAATATCGACAGAACATTACGGCCGGATCCGGACCCGTCTCCCTTATACCTTGCAATGCCTTCATAGATCTTTACTGTGAATGGATGTTCCGAAAAATATTTATCAGGAATGGACAAATATCTGCATTCCGTTCACGAATTTTTCCTGCGATGGAAAAAAGATACTCGTATCATAAGCCTATTAAGTCATGACAGAGCATTAACTCATTATACCACCTTAGCGTTGGTAAAAACATGACATCACCAGCAAAACAATCCAAAACAAAAAAGAACAGCGTTCTTGATATCGCAAGTCTGAATGTCATCTCGGTACCTCCCACCATGAGGATAATCGAGGGGATCCAGATGATGAGCCGGCACAACTTTCGTCGCCTGCCGATCACCGATCCCGGAACCAAGAAACTGATTGGGATTGTAACGATCACTGATGTTATCGACATGATGGGAGGAGGCAGCAGATACAACCTTATTGCAAACAAGCATAAAGGAAATCTTCTGGCCGCCTTGAATGAAAGCCTGCGGGAGATCGCCACCGAAAGTGTGACCGGTTTTTCACCGGCAACGACCATCAAAGAAGCAGCCTCCATCCTTCTGGAAACAGGACACGGCGGTTTTCCCATTCTCAACCCCGACACAACACTCGCAGGGATCGTCACCGAATACGATCTGATGCGGATGCTTGCCGGGAAAGAATCGGATCTGGTGGTCGACGAGATCATGACCGCATGCCCAAAGAAGGTTGCACCCGATCTGCCTCTCAGTCATGTTACAAAACAGATCGTTGACGACGGATACCGGCGTCTTCCCGTGGTTAAAGACGGGATACTGCTCGGTATGATCACAGCGACGGACATTATGGGCTATCTTGGAAAAGGCAGGGTCTTTTCCGAGATGCAGACAGGGACCGTTGATGAGGTCCTCAGCCTCCCCGTCCGCGATATCATGACTGCAGCCGACATCAGAACGGTCTCGACCGACATGCCTATCAACGCAGTAGCAAAAGAGATGCTGAACCGCGGGATCGGAGCATTCCCCGTTATGGACGGAGGACGGCTCAGCGGGATTGTGACCGAATTCGACCTGGTAAAAGCGCTGACTGGAACGATGTAAACCATTTCACCGGATGACGTCTGAAAACAGATGCAGATGATTCATCTGGTGGATACCCGAAAACATCCTCTGCAGGCGGATGACTGCGGAGAGAGATGATGTTTTCTGCCACGCGATTGAATACACTCTTCAAAGAGGAGGAAGCAAACATGAACCAGAAACTAACCGTAAAAGACGTAATGTCCAAGCCCGTTTCGATTGCAAAATCTGCACTGATCCCGGAAGCCCTTTCAAAGATGCTTGGCGAAGGAATTGATCCGATCGTTGTAACAAACGACCGTGTTGTCGTGGGGACAGCCTCCCGCCGGACCATCGCAGAAAAGATGGGAAGTAAAAAGACCGGCAATATCCCGGCATCCCAGATCCGTGTTGCAAGCGTTACGAAAGAGGACTTCACCTCGGTTTATCAGGATCAGGACGCCGAACTGCTCGTCCCGCTTCTCCAAAGATACAAGATCGTCATTGTTTGGGATGAAGAACACCGGCTTATCGGCCAGGTCACCAAAGGCGATCTGTTAAGACACATGATACCCGAAGGTCCGCTTGATACATTGACAGAGATCGCGCCGCGTATCACGCCGGACGACCGCCTCGTCCAGCTTCACCGCAGAATGGCAAACAACGGCGCGACCCGGTTTATTGTGATGGACGGAAACAAGTCCGTCGGCATCGTCACTGAGACGGATATTGCCAAAGTTCTCGTAAAACTGAAAAGCGAGATCGACAAACACTTCGACAACGCTCTCCGAAACGTAACGGCAGGCGACATCATGTCAACACCCCTCGTTACTACGCAGATAAATACACCTGTCTCCAAAGTAGTGGATATGATGCTTGCCAAAAATATCAGCACCATTCCGGTCGCTGAAGGCGAAAAGGTCATCGGGTTCATCACCAGAAAATCCCTGGTCAATGCACTCTGACCACACTCTTTTTTTATATAATATTTGACATTACAGAATTTCCAGACAGGCAAATCACCTTTACCTCACATCAAAATCCAGAAAAGAGGATATCTCCAGCGCGTAAATCCTATTAGCTCTCACACCAAACAACTGGATACCCAGCCCTGAAAAAGGGAGAAACATACTTCTCAGGAACCACCATGAACCCGGAAGAAAAAGAATACGATCCCGCCGGCCTGACCGGAAAGCTGCCCGCAGTTCTCTGGAACGACGGAAACATCACAAAGATCAGCGACACGGCAGCGCGGGAAGAGGAGATCGTCCTGCATCTCAACGACCGCGAGTATTTACACATCGTGGCAAGCCGCGATATGCTGAGAGAATTCGGCGCAGGATTTTTCATCGCAGCCGGGGTCGCGAAAAAGATCATCTCGGTCGAGGTCACCGATAGAGACGTGTTTGTGGAAGCCGAAGTTTTTCCCGGAACCGGGCCGCGTGAAGGGTTTGCTCCTGCGGAAAAAAAAGGTCATGTCGATTCGGATCTGCTCCTCGCTCCAGCGGAGATCTTCGCTGTTCGGGGGGCTATGGACGTGGATGTCTGGAGACAAACCGGAGGTCTCCACTGCGCCGCATTATGGCATGATCACAAAATCATCGCCGTGGCAAGCGATATCGCAAGGCACAATGCCGTTGACAAACTCATCGGCATCATGACCCTGCAGAAAATCCCGCCCGGAACATGCGTTCTCGGATGCACCGGGAGACTCCCGAAAGGCATGGTCATGAAGGCAGTGAATGCCGGGATCCCCGTGATCATCGGAAGGACCGCGGTGACATATCCTGGAGCGATGCTCGCAAAAGAGGAGGGTGTGACCCTCATCGGCTTTACCCGGGAAAACCGGTTCACCGTGTACTCGCATCCAAAACGCATCCGCGGATTTCCCGCAGATGAACCGGAACCCGCGGAAAAAAGCGAAGACGGGATCCTTCTTTCCGGCTGGCAGTATGATAACGGCACGGTGACGCGATCCGTCGACCATGTCGTCTCCGAGGATATGGTCACCCTGTATCTGAATGGAGAAAAATATCTGGAAAATACGGCAACACCCGAGTCGCTCGAAGAGCTCGGGGCCGGATTTTTTATCGCCGCAGGGATCACCAAAACGATCCGCTCGATTGAGGTCAGAGGGAGGGATATTTTTGTTGAGGCGGAAGAGACAGCCCGGGTCTGCGGAAAAATGGAGTCAGCTGGCGGCTTTTGTCCCCGCGAGTCCGAGACCAACGTAAAGGGCGGCGGCCTGATAACGCCTGCGGAGATATTTGCCGTTCGCGAGGCGATCAACACCGAACAGTGGGATAAGACCGGAGCTCTGCACTGTGCAGTCTTATATTATCAGGGAAAAATAGTCTTCAATGCAAACGACATCGGCAGACACAACGCGGTCGACAAAGTCATCGGCTATATGACGATACATCAGCTGCCGCCTTGTGAATGCATTCTCGGATGTACCGGCAGGATGCCGCAGGGGATGGTCGCCAAAGCGGCAAATGCCGGCATACCGATCATCATATCGCGGGCAGCGGCGACGATCGCCGGAGCGGCTCTTGCCGAACGATCCGGGATCACGCTCATCTGCTTCACCCGGCCGCCCAGGTTCACTGTCTACTCGCACCCGGAACGGATCACCGGACTTTGGCAGAAAAACACTGTCTGAACCGCATTTTTCCGATATTTCCGGATGGAGTATTTCATCCGGTCCGAATCATCGGCGTACACAATCAGATGCTATTTATTCCCTCACGGAAAACAAATACATCATGACCCTTACGCCAAAAGATGCACTTCTGCGATATCATCTCGCCGAGCGGCTCAAACTCGACATCATGATGATCGCCCACCAGTTCGTAACGATCCCCTCGCTGAAAAAAGAGGAGAAAGCCGGCGCAAAAACCATTCTGATCGCGTTGACCGATGTTCTCGCAAGCGACTGCGAAGCCGCGGCAAAAATGACCGGAGCGGAAGAGTTCAATCAGGCGGCTGCCGTTTTGCTCGCGGTCATCGGCCTTGCCGAATCGAACCAGTTCGGTCTTGCGTCCGACAAAGCAGGCGAGGCAATGACCCCGATAACAACCGTTGCCGCCGGCGCATATGCGGTTTTGAACGAACATGGACTTATCTGAATTCCAGAATTTTCTTGCGGCCCGCTACTCGGTCCGCGAGTATGAAGCAGGCTGCCTGACAGAAGAGGAGAAGGACTACCTCCTCCAGGCCGCAGCATCCGCCCCGTCTGCCGGAAATCTGGAGGCATGGGACCTCGTCATCGTCACGGACGCCGGCCAGCTCGAACTTCTCGGAGACGCTGCCGGAAACCAGCATCAGATCCCGGACGCAGGATCGGCTCTTGTCGTCTGCGCAAATTACATCAGATCTATGTCAAGGTATGCTGACAGAGGCATCCTCTTCGCCGTCCAGGATGCCACGATCGCCGCCACCTACATGATGCTTGCAGCCCATGCTCTTCGCCTGCACACCTGCTGGATCGGCGCATTCGACGAAGAGGAGGTCAAAGGAGCCCTGGATCTGCCCCCGCATATCCGGCCTGTCGCGATCCTTTCGATCGGCAGAGGAATGCCGCCCGAGTCTCATCCTGAAAGGATGGACCCAGAAGGCCACGTCCATTACGACATCTGGTAAGACATCCCTTCTTTTTTTTATTCTGCAGAGCGCCGCAGGATATACTTTCCAATTCCAACACGCTCATGTATCTTCACAGCCAATAGCTATTCAACAATGAAGTATGGAGTATCCGTTCAAAACATGATGAGTCTCATGGCATCACGCATCGATGCCATCGCTCAGAAGATCTCTTCAGATCAGGTGGATGCGTTTCTCGATGCGGTCCTTACTGCAGAGCGTATCTATGTGATGGGAGCAGGAAGATCCGGACTGGTTGCCAAATCCTTTGCGATGCGTCTGATGCACACAGGATTCACCGCCTATGTCGTTGGCGAGACCATCACCCCGGCGATCGGTGAAGATGATCTGATCGTTGCCTTTTCCGGATCGGGAAACACAAAAACCATCGGGGATATCGCCGAGACCGCAAAAGGTCTTGGCGCCAAGGTCGCTTTGATCTCATCCAATCCGCAGTCGCGTATCGGCCATATCGCAGACTATGTTATTGAGATCGAGACCCAGCGCGATCCGGTCACCTGCGATGCCCATGAGTATGAGATCCGTCAGATGCTTGGCGAGCACCGGTCCTTTGCCCCGCTTGGAACCATCTTCGAGACCTCTTCGCTGATGTTCGGGGACGCCGTCATCTCGACCTTGATGGATATGAAAAAGATCGAAGAAGCCGATCTGAAACGCCGGCACACCAATATCGAGTAGTATGACAGAGTTTGCATCACGCGTAAAAGCCATAGATATCTCAGGTATCAGAAAGATGTTCGAGTCGGCGGCTCCCGGATCCATCAATATGGGTCTCGGCCAGCCGGATTTCGACACACCGGATAATATCAAAAACGCCGCGGTCAAGGCCATTGCCGAAGGCAAAACAGGATATACGAACAATGCAGGTATCGATGAGCTCCGTGCCGCAGTAGCGAGAAAACTCAAAACGGAAAACGGGCTCTCCTACGAACCTGCAGACATCCTGATCACAGCCGGCGGATCGGGCGCACTGCACGCAGCTATCTTCTCACTCGTCGAGAACGGACAGAAGGTCGTCTTCAATAACCCGGGTTTTGTATCCTACGGTTCACTTGCAACGCTCGCCGGCGGAATTCCCGACCCGGTCGCCCTGAAACCCGATCTCCATCTGGATGTTGAGGCGCTGAAAGAGCACTTCTCCGACAAAAATACCAAAGTCATGATCTTGAACAGCCCGGCAAATCCCACCGGCGCGGTCGAGACGAAAGAGACGATAAAAGCGGTCGTCGAGTCCGCAGCGGACTACGGGGTCACTGTCCTCTCCGACGAAGTCTACGAGAAGTTTTGTTACGGAGATACGGAGTTTGTCAGCGCCGGAACGTTCGGCGACAACGTCGTTACGATCAACGCAGCAAGCAAGACCTATGCGATGACGGGATGGCGGATCGGATTTATGGCGGCTTCACGGGAGATCATCGATCAGGCGGTCAAGATCCAGCAGTACTCGCTTGCCTGCCCCACCTCGATCGCCCAGTATGCGGCGCTCGAGGCATACACCGGGGATCAGTCCTCGATAGGTGTAATGAAGAAGGAATATGAAGCACGCAGGAATCTCCTTATCGGCGGACTTCGGGAGATGGGGATCTCCGTGGATATGCCGGAAGGAGCATTCTACGCGTTCCCGAAACTTGAACCCGACACGGTCATGAAGATCGTGGCGGCGGGCGTGATCATCACGCCGGGAGCTGCATTCGGCTCGAAAGGTGTCGGATACGCCCGTATGAGCTATGCAACGTCCCAGGAAAATATAAGAATCGCTCTTGACAGAATACGAACGGTCGTGAAATAAATGGAACTTACCGAAATCAATACATTACTTGAAAAACTCTCGAACGCACACGGCATTTCCAGCCGAGAATCGGAGATTGCAAAGATCATCCGTGCCGAGATCGCAGATTATGTGGATGAGATCAAAACAGATAAGATGGGCAATCTGATCGCGGTGAAAAAAGGCGGCGACTTTAAGATCATGCTCGCCGCCCATATGGATGAGATCGGTCTGATGGTCCAGTTCGTGGACGATCACGGATTCATCAGATTTGTCGCGGTCGGCGGCTGGTATAATCCGGTGATGGTCGGACAAAGAGTCATTCTCCACGGAGAGAAGGGACCAATCTACGGCGTTCTCGGCAATAAACCGCCGCATGTGATGACCGAGGAGGATAAGAAGAAGCCGATCGATATGGCCGATCTGTTCATCGATGTCGGCGCTAGATCGCCCGATGAGGTCGAGGCTCTCGGCATTACGGTCGGAACTTCGGTCACGATGGACCGTGAGTATGTAAAACTTGCCGGGACCACGGTCACGGGAAAGGCGATGGACAACCGCGCCGGGTGTGCGATGCTGATCGGCGCTTTGAAGGAGATGAAGACCGCAAACACCGTCTATGCAGTGTTCACGGTGCAGGAGGAGGTCGGGCTGAAGGGAGCGAAGACGAGTTCCTACACTCTCGATCCTGACGTTGCCATCGCCACGGATGTGACGATCCCGGGAGACTCGCCGGGTGTCGAGCGGCGCAAGGCCCCCGTCTATATGGGCAAGGGACCTGTCATTGGTATGGCGTCGGCGAGCGGCCGGGGTCATCTCGCTGATCCCCGGATCGTCGACTGGCTTGTCAAGACCGGAAAGAAATATAACATCCCCTGTCAGATCGAGGTTGGAGACGGCGGCAACACAGATGCATCCGCTATCAACTTTGAACGCGGCGGGATCCCGAGCGTTCCGATGTCGGTTCCGGCACGATATATCCATTCGCCGGTCGAGGTCATCGACTTAAAAGATCTCCAGGCGGCTATCCATCTGCTCGCAAAAGCAGTGGAAACAAAACCAAAATTCTAATTTTTCCCGTCTTCTTTTTTTTGTTTTTGACCTGAATTTGACAGTTGGCAAATATGCTCCCCCACATCTCTTTCCTTTTTTCTGATTAAGGGGTGCGGGGACGCGACTTCGGCGCGGAGCGTCCCGCGGTGGAAAT